>CAUHFD010000009.1 GCA_959605275.1 uncultured Eubacteriales bacterium
GACGCTTTGCTAAAGAATATATGACAGGCGATTGGTTGGATGATGCGTTTAAAATGATAAAAACCTTTGTGGCATTAGGTTACGACTATGCAAACGTTTTTGCTTATCCGTTTATGATGCGGAAATATCATCAGCAGACCGCACAAACTATCTCATTGAACGAAAATGCCTTTATCTATGACTGGAAAAGCTTTGAGACATATCCATGGCCTGATCCCGCAACGTTGGATTACATCTATCTGGACAAGATGCAAAAAATACTTCCGGAAAAGATGAAACTGATTGTATACAGCTATGATGGCATACTGGAAAATACGATTGGAATTGTAGGCTATACAAACTTATGTATGATGCTTTATGACGATCCGCAGCTAGCAGAAGCGATATTCTATAAGATCGGAAGCTTGTTGTGGGCTTATTACAAGTTTGCATTGGATCATGAAGCAGTCGGGGCTGTCATGTGCAATGATGATTGGGGATTTCACTCTCAAACACTGCTGTCTCCTGCTGATTTACGCAAACACGTTTTCCCTTGGTACAAAAAAATTGTTGCCTATGCACACTCGAAAGGAAAATATGCCATTTTGCACAGTTGCGGAAGGTATGAGGAGATTATCGGAGATATCATTGACGATATGTGTTTTGACGGAAGGCATTCTTATGAAGACAGCATTATTCCGGTTGAACAGGCATATGACACGCTCAACGGTAAAATTGCTGTCTTAGGCGGATTGGATATCAATTTTATGACGAAAGCAGAGCCGCGCAAGGTCTATGAAAGAGCGCGAAACATGCTTGAAAAAAGCAGGGAAAAAGGGGGATATGCCTTGGGAACAGGAAATAGTGTTCCGCTATATATTCCCGACGAAAACTTTTTTGCCATGATAAAAGCAGCACTTGAAAATTAAAAAAATAAATATTGGAGGAAAAGAGAATGGCTTATTATGATGTAAAAGAACATGGTGCCCGGGTGGACCTGGTACAAAAAATGCTGAAAGAAAAGGGGCTTGATCTTGCGCTGATCTATTATGATGAATTCAACGTGGGAAACGGCTGGTATATGACAGCATGGTGTCCGCAGTTTGAAAGCGGTGCGGTGCTGGTACCGGCCGAGGGTGAACCGATGATCATCGGCGGACCGGAGAGCGAGCCGTTTGCAAAGCAAGACAGCGCGATTAAGACTACACGAAATCTGCCGGTATTTATGGTGCCGGACGAGGAATATCCCAATGCCACAATCATTGACTTTAAAACATTGTTTGCGGAAATTTCGGAATCCGGAATTCATAAAGCGGGAATCGTCGGAATGGATCAGATGCCGGTCGGTGTTTACAAAGAAATCGTTGAAAATTTTAAGGGCGTAACTTTAGTTGATATCACTGAGGACTTTCTAAAGCTCAGATATGTAAAAACAGATTGGGAACGGGCACAGATTCGCAGCGCTTTTGAATTGTGCGATTATTCTTTTGATGCGATGGCAGCCGCTGTCAAACCGGGCGCGGCAGAATATGAGGTCGCAGCTGCCGGCGAGGCGGCGGCACGTGCCAAAGGCGCAACCGGCTTTGCGTTCAAAACCATTGTAGGAAGCGGTGCACGTTCCAATGCGGTTGTTCCCACAGCAATGGATAAGATTATGAATCCGGGCGAATGGGTCATGATAGGTATTGCTCCCCGTGTAAAGGGATACGCCGGTGTCGTGGGTCATACACTGCCGGTCAGCGGTGAATATACACCCGCTCAGGCAGAAGCCATCAAGCATGTAAAAGAGGTTATGAATCTGACCAAGCAGATGCTGGTGCCGGGAAAATCCGGAAAAGAGATTGACACTCCCGGAAGAGAGTATTTTATCAAACATGGTTTCATGAAATATCTGGTTTGCCCGTTTGCACATACAATCGGAATCATGGAAGCGGAGGCTCCGTTTTTCGGACCGAACAGTGAGGATATCCTGGTGCCCGGTATGACGGTTTGTGTTGATGTCAGCTTCTTCGGACATCCGGAATTACACGGTCTTCGGATTGAGACCGGATATGAGATTACGGAAAAAGGCGCTGTTCCTTTTAGCCCCAAGATGGATAAATTGTTGTTGGGCTGATACGAAGAGAACCCGCATTCGTGCCTTTTCGGTAATCGGTAAGCCGAAATTTTGGTCGGCGTTTTATTTGACCGAAACCGTAACAAAAGCTCAGAAAGGAATGGTCATATAAATGAAATGGTTTCAGAACTCGTTTCGCAGGAACCTGATTGATATGCATATCAGTGATCAGGACGAGCGCTTTTTGTCAGAGTTTTCTGCTGAAAAATATGCGGATTGTCTGGCAGCAGCCGGAGTTGATACGGCAATTATATATGCAGGCTCCTGTTTGGGAATCAACTATTTTGAAACCGACAAAGGCTATCGGCACAAAAATGTGGCAGACAGGGATATTTTCGGAGAAACAGTTCGAGCCTGTCGAAAAAAAGGTCTAAATATTGTCATGTATTTCAATATCTGGTCCAGATATGCTTATGATACTCATCCCGAGTGGCGGATGAGAAGTATGGACGGGCGGGGATATAATGTCGATTTTGGCGAGCGATTTGGTTTATGTTGTCCGAATACAGGTTATTTTGATTATGTGAAGGATATGATCACAGAGCTTGTATCCAAATATCCTGCGGACGGTCTTTGGATTGATATGATCGGCTGGTTCAGTCATGTATGCTATTGTGACAGCTGCCGGAAACGATTTCAGGAAGAAACGGGTTTGGAATTGCCGGAAATCATTGACTGGGGTGACGAGCGCTTTTTGACTTTTGTTAAAAAGCGGGAGGAATGGTTCGTTCGGATGGCTGAAATGATCACTAAAACAGCAAAATCCATTCAGCCTGATATTACAGTTACACAACAATGCGCTTCTTGGACATTGGGCTGGACCGGCGCAACCAGTAAAGCATTTTTTGAACAGAGCGATTATTTGGCAGGCGACTTTTATGAAGGCGGAACAGAACAATCGGTCATCTGTAAATATTTATCCAATATTACCTTAAACCGTCCGATCGAATTTATGGTATCAAGGTGTTGCGACCTGACAGAGCATACTATGAACAAGACAGAGGCTGAATTGACTGCACAGCGATATTCTGCACTGGCAAATCAAGCGAGCTTTGTCTTTATCGATGCGATTGATCCGGTGGGAACCATTGATAAAAGAACCTACATAAAGATGGGAAATATTTTTGAACAAAGCAAGCAGTTCGAGGAACATCTATCGGCCGATTATCAGCTTTTGGCAGATGTCGGACTGGTGATTACCAAGAGTGCGCTTATCAATATTGAGGAAAACGGGAAAAATGTGGAGGCGGCTTCGACGGCAATGCCGCATTTGAAAGCAATCTATAATCTTGCAGAGGCGCTGATTGACCGGAACATATTGTTTGATGTTATCAATCTGGATGATGAACAGACCTTGAACAGGTTTAAAGTTCTGGTGCTTTCTGATTTGGCATTGATGGAAGAGCATGAAGTAGACAATGTCAGAAAGTTTGTCAAAAACGGCGGAATTGTCTATGCCAGCGGCAGGACCTCTCTATATCCACCGCAGAAGGATAGGGATTTTGCTCTGAGCGACGTATTCGGTGTTTCTTTTATCAAAATGGATGAGGACGCTGTGAATTACATTGCGCCAAAAAAGGAGAACGAACCCCTGTTTGCGGGCTTCAGCGAAAAATATCCGTTATCGGTAAAAGGCGGAATGACGGATATTAAAGCGCATACAGCAAAGGTGCTGGCAACCTGTATGAAGCCATATTATCCGGCATTTGACATCAATCATTTTTCATCGGCAATCAGTGAGCCACCCGGGATCCAAACAGGAACAGCGGCTGTTACAGAGAACCATTACGGAAACGGAAAAGTCTTTTATACAGCAGGTGCATTTGAAACCAATCGCTTTGATGCTGTCAGGGAGGTATTCGGGAATGTCATCAGCAGCATGATTGACACCCCGCTGGTGATAACGGATGCTCCGCGAGCGGTGGAAGTTCTGGTTCACCAAAAGGAAAATGAATACAAAGTCGGATTCCTCAATTTCCAGAAAAAACTGCCGCCGGTCAGTGTGCATGAAATTACGGTAAAAGTGTATCTCGGGAATCAGAGACCAATCAGCGTTTATGACGTCGGCAGGCAAGAAAATATTTCTTATTCTGTCACAGACGGATATGTAAAATTTGCAGTTCATGATCTAAAATATTATGACTGCGTAATCATTCGGGTATAAAAAGATGCAATACAGAAATCAATGAAAGGGTGTGAAGCAAATGCCAAACGGAGCGGGCCATTGCAACTGGGTATTTACAGACGGAGATTTACCTCCGAGAGGAGACGGCAATCTGCCGGGTCATGAAGCACTGATTATAACCAATGTGGGAACAGAAAAAGCAAACATGACAGTGGATATTCTCTTTGAGGATAAAGAGCCGAAAAAAGGAATCAAGCTTTCCTTAGAGGGAGAACGGGTGTTATGCATTCGTCTTGATTATCCTTTTGGGGAGGAAGAAGCGTATCAAATTCCGTTCGGCCAGTATTCTCTGGTGTTGCACAGCGATATTCCTGTTGTGGCGACCTTTGGTCGTCTGGATGTCAGACAGCCGAACTTGGCTTATTATGTCGTAAATGGATACGGATATTGATGGGAGGTTTGTGAATATGAAAAAAAGGTTAGGTTCAATTTTATTGGCCACGGTACTTTGCTGCTGCATGATACTTCCTGCTGGAGCGGCAGAACAACTCAGCGAGAAAAACTTCCGTGAGATTTATCCCGCAGGTTCTCCGGAATTGGATTCGGTTATTGAAGCAGCGCCAAATGGAGCCAAAATAACGATGAAAAGAATCGATACCCGCGTAACCTATTGCGGTACCACAGAAGAGGACGAATGGGGAAAGATGGTCTCTCTTGATACCGTGACCTTGAAGTTTGAAGACATTAATATGGGCAGCAAGCCTACCAATGTTATGAACACGAAATGTCTTGCTGTTACATTTTCAAAGGCACCGGGTGACTTTTATGCGGATTGTACCGATGGTTTGCAGCTCAGGCTTTTCTATGAAAAGGATGCTGTCAAGGCATATTTGAAAAAGGCAGATACGCCTGATACCGGAGATGGGATTTTTTTGGAGCAGACAGTTGTTCCGGGTTGGGAAAAGATACCGGAAAAGTTGACATTTTCTGCTGTCAAAAACGGAAGCAACTATCAATTTAAGTTGAATGAGTATGGTTTTGAGGTTCCGGCAGACAAAATCGAACAGTGTATTTCTCGTTCCGGTAAGGTTTTTGTTAATATTGGTGTTATGGGTATAAATAACTATACAGCTTCTTATGTTGTGAACTCTATTTATAATGACCCGAGTTTGAAAAAAACTGAAACATCAAGTAGCCAACCGACAACGGACAACAGTAAACCGGCGGTAAGCAGTAAGCCGTCCGCAAACAACAGTCAACTTTCGGTGTCAAGTACTTCGACAGGAAATACTACTTCCAGCGTTGACAATGAGATGAGCTCAGAGACAGAAACACCTGTGGAAAGCACAGAACAGCCGGTTGCCGAGGTTAAGCCGTTAACGCTGTCTGGCAACCAGGACGTTGTTAAGATCAATAAGAGTGATATGACAATGTCCGTCAAACTCGGAACCACTTATGAAAAGTTGTATAAGGCATTAACCTTTACAGAGGGCTACGAAATTGTATTTTATAATCCCGACGGCAGAGAGGTTCTGGATGAATCGGCACGCTTAGAGGACGGATGCGGTGTGAAATTCGTCAATATCGCGACGGGAGATGAGCCGGCAAGTTTTACGGTTGCGGTTCTGGATGAAGAAAGCTTCAATGCGTTGCAGCAGACAAATACTGGGCAGAACGAAGGCGGAATGCCGTTGTGGTTAATAATTGTTATTATTATCGGCGGAGTTGTTGTAGTAGGCGGCGGAGGTTTTGCGCTTTACTGGTTTGTACTTCGGAAAAAGTTTGGTGTAAAGAAAGAATCTGAAATATAACTGAAACAATTGAGTTGATGGATGCTGTGTCTGCACTTACACTGTTGTAAGTGCAGATCGCCATCCAGCTTTCGGAAAGGTGCGATGGATATGAAAGGCAAACGGATTGCAGCCATGACAGTTACTTTACTGCTTTCTTTGTCAATGTTTTCCTGTACGAAGAAGCCTTTTACAACGGCTGTGCTGGAAGAAGACAATTTTCAGAGAGTAGACCAAAATGTTGTGGAAGCAAGACTAAAGACTGTAAATGATGTTACTCGTTTGTTTATTGATGGAAAAGCAGTCACTCCTAATATGTTTTCTTACATCCACAATATGGCAGATAAAGCACCTGTTCTGAGCCAACTGTCTCGTGCCGACAAATACGGGACGAACATTGTTCGTATTATTGTATCAATTACGGGCTCTACAAAGGATAAAATTGAGCCATACGTAAAGCCAGCAATAGATGAAGTATTGAGTCAAAATCCCGATGCGTATATTTTGCTGACCTATGGTGTGTATGTAAATCCGTTTACTACGGACGGAGATTATCGGTCAGAGGCATTTAAAAACCAAAGAGGAGAGTTGCAGTCTTTTTGTTCTCTCGCTTCGGAATATTGGCTGAATCAGTTCGTCGAAGGCACAAAAGGTCTGGTTGAGTATATACTCAGCGATCCGGTGTATTCCAACCGTGTTATTGGATATCAACCTTGTGCAGGAGCCGCAGGAGAGTGGCTGGGTCCAATGTATTGGGAGGGCATGATTGATTGTTCTGAAGCAAATACAAATGGATTCCGAAAATTTTTGCAAAAAAAATATAAAACGGATTTGGCGTTGAAAGAAGCATGGGGAAATGGAGCTATTCGTTTTGATAATGTAGAGATTCCGGATCGCATTCCGGGATCGGGAACGGATGAAATACGTAATCCTCTAGATGAGACCTTAATAATGACACCGGAAAATCAAATCTTTACAGATTATGAGGATTATTACAGCGGCATGGTTGCGGATGCCATTTTAACTTTGGCGAAAACGATTAAAACCGCGACAGACGGTCGTAGCTTGACTGCCGCTTATTCTGGATATCATTCAGAGGTCAGAACGCCTTTTGCAGGAAATTTTGGTTTATACAAGTTGTTAAAGTCGGAATATATTGACATTCTTACAGGACCGGTATCATATAGTGATCGGAACGAGGGTGGGATTGGTGCATATATGTCACCGGTTAGTTCCATTAATGCATCTGGAAAACTATGGCTGGATGAGTGCGATTACAGAACAAGCTATCGCACCTCGACCGGTGCAAAACCGGGGGGAACCCAAGAAAGCGTCAATTATATGGAAAACATTCAGTCCGACGAGGCCACAATAGAGGTGCTGCGACGGGAAATCGGAAAGTCTATGGTTTATGGGACCGGATATTATTGGCTGGATCTGATTTATCGCGGATGGTTTGACAGTGATAACTTTTGGAAAAACGCACAGGAATTAAATGAGCTTTATTATGATTACATGAAGATGAAACAGGGAACATCTCCTGAGGTGGCATTTGTGTATGATGAGCTTGCGTTCAATATGCTGGGACAGCCGTGGCAGATCAGTACGGATTTGATTGGAAGCAGCAAGGATTTATTTTATACTGCGGGCTATTCCTTCGGATACTATTCTATTGATGATGTTATAGCAGGAAAAACAGATGAAGCTAAGATTATTTATATGATGACACCCTGGCGAATGTCTCAGGAGCAGATCGTCGGTCTGAAGAAAAAGCTATTCCAGAGCAAAAAAACCGTGGTTTGGATGTATGGATATGGTCAAACAGATCAAAAGAGTTTTAGTGAATTGATCGGCATGGAACTAGAAGCATCAAATAAACAGGGATTGACCGACTTTATGTTTGAAAATGAACAGCCCAAAGGATTAGAAGCATTGAAATCGCTATTTTACATCAACCGCGATTTATCCCCTTGGTATAGAGTGAAGGAACAGAAAGATCTTACGGTTCTGGCAAGGTATGATGGTTCACAAAACATTGCTGTGGCAATAAACGAAAAAAACGGATACCGTTCGGTTTTTTATGGCTCTGCTGCGATAAACGAAAAAGTGTATTCGGCACTCAACGAGTTGTCAGGTGCAAATTGTTTTTTGGACAGCAAGGATGTAGTATACGCTGACTCTTCCTTGGTTGTTATACATACAAAGCAAAAGGGAGAAAAAACAATCCGTTTTCCCAAAAAGACAGATGTATACGATTACTTTGAGGGAAAGTGGTATCGGTCAATAAGAGAACTGAAGGTAGACGCGGGGTTGAATCAGACAAAATATTATTTCTATGGAAATCAAAAGGATTTGATGCAATGCGGCATCGGTGCAGAGAAATAATCTGTATCAAATGGGGATTTTCGGGAAAGGATAGCTGTTAACATGAAAAAGAAAATATCGGTTATCATCAGTTTGATATTAGCATTCGCGGTTCTGACTGTTCCAGCTTCAGCGGTTTCTGAATTACAGCTCTATACAGACTATTTTGCGGGCAGTGAAACGGAATTTCCAATCAGCAGCAATCAGATTTCAGCTGAATCCTTTATGCAGAAATCTGAAACTGGCACAATCAGGAAAGTATACGGAGAAAACGCTGTGGTTTTGGAAAAGACGGGTGATTTTGCTGAATATGCAGTTCGGGTGGCAAAGTCCGGATATTATCATATTGCGTTACAGTATGGGCTGATGAGAGAACATTCCGGAAAAATCAATATCGGTGTGCAAATCGACGGAGAATTTCCATTCCTTCTGGCAAATGATATTACATTGGGGCAGGCATTTCAAAATGCGGTCAGCGAATTTGAGACAGACAAAAAAGGAAATCAGATAGCACCTGACCAAGTACTGGCGGAAGAATATATTGATTATACCCTACGTGGAGATGAATATACAGCAGAAGGGTACTACTTTTATCTGGAACAGGGGACGCATACAATCAGATTTACGCTGAATGACGGTGTGTTGCCGCTGAAAAGTATTACCGTCTATAATGAAAAACAGCCAGATGCCTATCAGAATCCGAAAGAAAAGACAACAGAGGCGTACGAGATATTTTTGGAAGGAGAAAAGGCAGACAGAAAATCGCATGCGAGTCTGTATCCCACCTTTGATCGTTCCTCTCCGGCGACAAGCCCAAACGACTCTGAAACGGTGCTTCTTAACACCATCGGCGGTGATTCGACTTTTCAAAAAAATCATCAATGGCTTGAATGGAATTTTAAGGTTGATCACGATGGATATTACAATCTATTGCTCCGTTTCCGACAGAATGTAGCGGTTGGAATGACTTCTTATCGCAAAATTTATATTGACGGACAGGTGTTAGGCTCAGAACTGAGTGCTTATAAATTTGGATACAGCACAAAATGGCAGTTAGAAGCGCTGCGAAACGAGAAAGAAGATTTGCGTTTTTATCTGAAAGAGGGAAATCACAGCATACGGCTTGAAGTGGTTCCCGGCGGAACCGAATACACAGTAGGTGTTTTAGAAAAAGAAATAAAAAATCTGAATGAAATTTATCAGAAAATTTTGTTCATCACCGGACCTACGCCGGACACCTCTCGGGATTACTTTTTAGAGGAACAGATTCCGGGACTGCTGGCAGGATTTTCAGCAAGTGCTACGGTTCTGAAGCAGGAATATGAGCGAGTAATGGCGCAGAATGACGGACTTGGCTCCAGTGTCACTTTCATGAAAACCTTTGCGTCATTTCTTGACAGCTTAGTAAAGGAACCGGATACCATTGCTGGTCGGCTGTATAATTTCAAATCTAATATCGCAACCTTGTCTTCTCTACAATGGTCGCTACAGGATAATCCGTTGGAAATTGATTATCTGAAATTTCAGACTGACGGGCAGGACCGCCCGAAAGCCAACGCTGGATTTTTGGAAAGCCTGGTTTATGAAATACAAAGATTTTTCATTTCGTTCTTTAATGATTACGGGATTATCGGTGATGTTAATGAAAACGCCGTTGTTCTCGAAATATGGACCACAGCCGGTCGGGAGCAAGCTCAGATTATGAAAAATCTGATTACCAACCATTATTCCAAAGACAGCAATGTATCGGTAAAGCTGAGTCTATTGCCGGGGTCTTCACTGATTGAGCCAATCATGGCACATAAGGGACCGGATTTGGTAATTGGGGTTGGGCGGAACATCGCGGTCAATTTAGCTGCACGGCAAGCCATAGTGGCATTTGATGATTTTTATGGATTTGCTCAGGTTGTCGATCGCTTCGCAGAGGGAACAACGATTCCGTATCAATATAACGGTAAGACATACGGATTACCTGAACTGCAAGATTTCAATGTTTGTTATGTGCGTGAGGACGTGTTCCGAAAGTTAGGACTTCCGATCCCGCAGACATGGGAAGACTTAAAAACAATTCTGCCGACCATCACACAAAACAATCTTGAGGTTGGCATACCGAATGGAATACAGGCGGGAGTTACAGCGGGCATGGAGGGAAGCATGCCGACAGTACTTCCGGCGTTGGTGATGCAAAACGGACTTGATTATTACAGCAGTGATATGACCGAAACCGTTTTTTCTACCAAACCCGGCGTAAAGGTATTTGAGGATTTTACAAAGTTATTTACAGATTATTCCTGTACTGTCTATTTTAATGCACTGAATCGTTTTCGGACAGGTGAGACACCGTTTATGATTGCTCCGATATCTTCTTATGCGGCATTGAGGCTGACAGCACCGGAAATCAACGGCTTATGGTCTATTTATCCGATGTTGGGGACAGAAAAAGCAGACGGAACGATTGACAGAACAACAGAGGACACAGGCAGCGCTTCCATTATTCTTTCGGACAGTGATCATCAGAAAGAAGCATATGAGTTTTTGGAATGGTGGAGCAGTGCTCGGACGCAGGCAGAATTTGCACAAAGCTTAGAAAATATGTTGGGGATTTCAGCAAGATATCTGTCCGCAAATTTAGAAGCATTCAGTCAGCTTGACTTCTCTGAAGAGGAGCATGAACTGATTGCTCAGCAGCGGAAATGGGTAAAACCGATTCCAGAGCTTCCGGCAACCTATATTGTAACAAGGAATCTTTCTAACTCGTTTTTGAGTGTTGTAAACGACGGTCGGAATCCAGTGGACAGTATCTCACAATATGCCAGAATCATGAAAGATGAGTTGACCCGCAAGAAAGAACAGTTGGACCGGCTCAACGGGAAATAAGTAATTGGGGAGGGCAAAAATGTTGCGAAACAGTGTAAGGCATAAGGGACAATGGAAGCACGAAATGTTCAGCTATGCTATGTTGCTGCCGTTTTTGATTGTATTTTGTATTTCTATTGTATTGCCGATTATAGTGGTTTTTATTTTGAGCTTTACAGAATACAATATGTTCCAAAGTCCGATATTCGTGGGTTTTTCCAACTATACGAATATATTTATCAATGATAGCGTGTTTATGAAAGCCTTAACCAATACGATTTATTTTGCATTAATTACGGGTCCTTTAAGTTTTATCATCTGTTTTTTGATTGCGTGGATTATTAACGATTTCAGACCGAAGATTCGTGCGCTGCTGACTTTGGTTTTTTATATTCCCTCCATCAGCGGAACTATGTACGTTATTTTCTCCTTGATTTTCAGCGCCGACTATTACGGGATCGCAAATAGCTTTTTGATCTCACTTGGATTAATCAAAGACCCGCTTTCTTGGTTTCAGGATCCAAAAATGTGTCTGAATCTGTTGATTATTGTTCAGTTGTGGCTGAGTTTAGGAATTGGTTTTTTGTCGTTTATTGCAGGTTTGCAGAACGTTGATAAGGAACTGTTCGAGGCGGCTGCAATTGACGGCATCAAAACAAGATGGCATGAGCTTTGGTACATTACGCTGCCGTCAATGAAAAACATGCTTATTTTTGCAGGGCTGACTCAAATATCAGCCGCTTTTGCCAGTGGGGATATAGGCATGACGCTGGCAGGCTTTCCTTCTGTTCAATATTCAGCACATACTTTGACGGTACATGCCTATGATTACGGAATGGTTCGTTATGAAATGGGCTATGCGTCAGCTGTTTCTGTGATATTGTTCATTTTGGTTTTGTTTTCTTATAAGATATTTCATTTATTTGTGAAAAGAATCGGTGAATAATCAGAGAGTAAAGGAATCGATCATGAGAAAGAAAAAATTTGCTTATCGCTCGCGTGCGGGAAATATCCTGCTGTTTATTTTGCTGTTCCTGATCGGATGCTTTATGACGTTGCCGCTAGTTTACAGCATTGTCAATGCATTTAAGCCAATGGAGGAGTTTTTTGTATTTCCGCCTAAATTCTATGTTGTCAATCCCACGACTGAAAATTTTGTTGACTTGTTTTCTCTTACCTCAAATTTATGGGTGCCGTTCAGTCGCTATATATTCAACAGCTTATTTGTGTCAATTACGGCGACCTTCGGAAATCTGCTTTTAGCTGTAAATGCAGCATATGTATTGGCGAAACACACCTTTCGCGGAAAATCAATTGTCTGGGGTATCATTATTGTTGCGATCATGTTTTCTACAAAGATCATGATGATACCGCAGTATCTGATTTATTCTAAAATCGGAATTATTGATACCCACTGGGTTATTATCTTACCGGCACTTGGCATGACAATAGGCGTATTTCTATTAAAGCAGTTTATGGAAAACGTACCGAATGCTATTTTGGAAAGTGCAAGAATTGACGGTGCAGGAGAGTTCCGGATATGCTGGAAGATAGTCGCACCCGCAGTGAAACCAGCTATGATCACGCTGCTGATATTTGTATTTCAAGCGGTCTGGACCAATACAGGAAGCAATTTGCTTTATTCCGAAGAGTTGAAAGTGCTTCCGACAATACTGATGCAGATTGGCACCTCAGGTATGGCAAGAGCAGGTACAACAGCTGCTGCCAGCCTGTTGCTGTTGATTCCACCAGTGGTATTTTTCGTCATTGCGCAAAGCCAGATCATTGAAACGATGACCAATTCGGGAATTAAAGAATGACGGCAGTCTACGGAAAGGAGAAAATGACTTGAAAAAGCTGATAGCTGTTTTTACAATCATATTGGTCTTCTCCGGAATCGTATCGGTATCGGCTGCCGACATGAGCAGAAGGACCCAGACCCCTGACCGGAGCTATAATTACACCGCATATGGAGAATCAATTGCTGCACCGGCGGCATACATGGTGAGCAAAACGGTGGAGCTACCACAAAAATTTAATGCACCAACTGATCTTTATGTGTTTGACGATAAAATTTATGTATTAGACAGTGGAAACGAAAGAATTGTAGTTTTGGACGAAAATTTTGAAATGCTTCGGGAAATCAGAGTGATATATGAAGGCGGGATCAAAGACGCCTATGGACTTTATATTCACAACAACAGTAATATTTATATCACACTTCCGGAACAGAAGAAAATTATCGTCTGCACGCAAGATGGAAAGCTTTTGCAAACGATCAACGAACCGAAATCACCTTTGATCCCTAACGGAACAGTATACAAGCCGAAACGGTTGGTCATTACAAATGATGATATTATTTATCTTGTGGCAGAGGGCATTTATTACGGAATCATGCAATTGGATATCAATGGGAATTTTTTGAGTTTTTATGGCGCCAATACGGTGGAACCCGGTTTGGAAAATTTTCTATCCAATCTTTATAATAAAATTTTCACCAACGAGATGAAATCAAAGGTTGAACGCAGACTCCCGTTTGAATACGCATCAATTGATATTGATACCCAGGGTTTTATCTATTCGTCTGTTGCGACAGATGTCAGCTCAAATGGACAGATCAAAAAGCATAATCCCAGCGGAGATAATATCCTTGGTTTTAAGGACGCCGCAGATGTATCTAACGGAGTGAAGCTTTCTGTCGGAGATTATGGAGATTTGGAGACCAATTTAACAACCTCCGGCTATATCACCAGCCTTCTCACCGATTTGACAGTCGATAAGGACGGTTATCTGTTTGTACTTGATACTTCCAGAAACAAGGTGTTTCACTATGACCAGAACAATAACCTGCTGTCTATTTTCGGTACGCAGTCTGATGACTACGGCGCGCTTCAGGAACCGGTTGCCGTAGATACTTTTGGGGACGATTGTTTGGTTTTGGATAAAAAGCAAAATGCATTACTGGTCTATTCCATGACTGATTACGGAACGGTGCTAAAAGAGGCATGCGGACTCTATAACGAGCAAAAATATGCAGAAGCGGATAAATTGTGGCAGCAGATTGCACAGCTAAACAATAATCTTGTTATTGCACATGATGGCATCGGAAAAGCGGCCTTTGGTCGCGGTGATTATAAAACGGCAATGGTGCATTTTGAGCAGGCATGCAATAAACTCAATTACAATGAGGCTTTTTCAGCTTACCGAGATGAAATTATGATAAAAATTGCCCCGTTTTTGTTTACAGCCATAGGCATTGGTTTAATAGCATTGTGGGTTGTGTTGTCTAAGGCGGGCAAACGGGTACCGGCGTCAGGTGCAGATGTCAAACAAGGAAAGGTTTCTCCGATTTATACTATGCTGCATCCATTTGAGGGATATGAGACTGTAAAATATGAAAAACGCGGCAGTCTGTTGTATGCCAACCTTATTTTGCTGTTGCTGTTTTTGGTTCGTATCTTTTCTTTGCGGTTCACCGGCTTTCTATTCAGTACGGTAAACTACAATAATATTAATATTTTCTATGAGCTGTTTCAGATGGCTGCGATTTTCTTCGTGGTCACGATTTGCTCTCAGGCAATTACTACCTTTATTGATGGAGAAAGTTTTTATAAGGAAACCTATATTGCAGTTGCTTACTCTTTGCTGCCGTATGTGATCATTTCCTTTGTATCTACCATCCTCAGTATGTTTTTTACCAATAATGAGGCGCTTCTTTTAAGTACCTTGAATCAGTTTGGAGTGTTATGGACTGGAGTCGTCATGTTTATCGGCTTGATGAAAGTTAACCGGTATTCATTTAAAAAGACAATCCTTTCAATACTGCTGATAGCGGTTGCGATTTTGTTTATTATTTTCATTGTGGTGCTGGCTTATAGTTTGGTTGCTCAGTTTATAACCTTTATACAGGATTTGGGCAATGAAGTACAGTATCGGGTTTAAACCGCAGAAGATTACAGTGGGTTTGTTCTTTTCAAAGAGAGTGGGTTCTGAATTTTTGACTGTTTCAAAACAGAACAAAGCAACGGAAAGGAATGGTCAATCAATATGAAATTACATAAATTGTCCTGCTTGCTCCTAACTGTGGGTTTATTGCTGACCTCCTGTCAGAGTACAGAAGAAGCAGAAAATGCACCAGAGCATCAGGTACAGTATTCCGATTATACCGGTAGCGGTTTTGAACAAATTGCTTCTGACGGAGGCTTGACTTTGTATGCTGACCGTTCCAACGGACAGATTTATGTCGAGGAGATCGCGGCGGAGAAAAAATACTATAGTAATCCGGTGGATGCCGATAATGATGAGACCGCAACGCCGCTATTTAAGCTCAATATGAAATCGCAGCTTGATGTGCGGTTCCTGAATCAGCAGCTTGTAACCGACTCATTGAACAACTATGTAGGCTCTGTCATGAATAAGTCCTTTACCGTAAAAGCAATCGATAACGGCATTCGGTTTGAATTTGACTTTACCGATGAGGGATTTGTGGTGCCGGTAGAGTATTACTTAAAAGACGGCTCGTTTTATGCACAGATTCCTGTTTCAGATATCGAGGAATACAAGGAAAATCGAGTTGTGGAGATTTCCCTGTTGCCGTATTTCAGTGCGGTAGAAGGCGCTAAGGGCGGATATATGTTGATTCCGGACGGCTGCGGCGGACTGATTTATATTAAGGAAGCCGTAACCGCTGCAAAATCATACAGCGGCGAGGTTTATGGAAGAGACGATGCATTGGGAATGTCAAAAAAAACAACCTCTTATGCCGCTTCAGCGACCTTTCCCATGTTTGGAATCATCAGTGAAGATACGGCGATTATGGCTGACGTTGAACAGGGAGACGCTTTGAGCAAAATTATGGCGGTCCCTGCCGGATTGGAAACAAAGTATGCAAATGCGTACACCTCGGTTACGCTTCGGAATGTTGATAGCGCGGTACTGAAAGAGATGACGGGACTGGAGAAAAGTGTCACAGTGTATAATCCCGAGATAGCGGATTTGCCGTGTTATACAGTTCAATATAGCTTTTATCACGGTGAAGAAGCAAATTATTCCGCACTGGCACGAATCTATCAAAAAAAGCTGTTTGGAAGCAACGATATCACTGTTGATCGCAAAAAAGCAGTTGTTGAGCTTTTGCTTACTACGCGGATTAAAAAGGATTTTCTGATTTTCCCTTATACCGGTGTAGAAACACTGTTAAGCCTTGATGACGTATGGCAGATTAGCGAGGAATTGCGCAACAATGATTTGAGCGATATTTTACTAAAGCTGGATGGTTGGCAAAGGAATTCCTGTTATGACAAAATACAGTCATCTCTTAAACTTAACGGTGGCGTTGGCAGTAAAAAAGATCTCAAAAAACTGGCGGAAGAGCTGAAAAGTGGCGGCAGTGAAGTCAGTCTCGGTTACGATATGCTCAATATTTATAAAACCGGGAATGGTGTCAGCAAATCAGATGGCATCCGGAATGTAAATGGAGCGATTTTAGAAAAGAATCTTTTTAAGAAAAGCACTTATGTAAAAGATAAGGCGTATCCTTCTTATTATATTTTGAATTCCAAAAAGTTTGTTTCATTTCTGGAACACTTTGCAAGCTCTGTAAAAGATTATGTCGGGGCAGTTAGTGACAATTCCTCAGGCTGGCTGTTGCCTTCTAATAATCATAGAAGCAATATTACAAAAACAGAGCCGACTGACCGACAGGCAGTTTTGGATGACTACAGGGATGGATACGACAACTTGAAACAAACGGGACTTCATTTGTCTTTCTCTGCCCCATCCGGTTATGTGTTTCCGTATGCGGACACGGTAATGGAACTGCCGAACGATACAGCGGGATATCGATATTTTGATGAGCAGGTGCCTTTTGTACAGATGGTGTTAAGCGGAAAGGTGAATTACACAGCAGGTCCTATGAACCTATCTGTTGCTCATGATATTGATTTGCTGAAAATGACAGAGTTCGGAGAAATTCCTTATTATTCGTTAAGTGAATTGAATGATAAGGTGAAAGGTCTTGCTGTTTATTTTAATGAAAATTACAGCATTAATTATAGCTATCATAAAGGTCAGATTTTTGAAAATAACCGATTTTTACAGGAGTTTTATGACAAGACGGAAAATGCGGTAATGATCGCTCATAAGAAATTGCAGGATGGCGTTTATCAGGTAACTTACTCCAATCAGGTGATTGTTTATGTGAATTACACTGAAACTGTATTCGATATCGGAAATGGAAACTCTGTAGATGCACGTAGCTATAAAATTGTAAAGCAGGAGGGATAAAACAGTGCGTTCTTATCAAAAGAAAAAAGGACTATATGGGTACATATTTATCCTCCCTTGGATCATTGGTGTATTAATGTTGTTTTTATTCCCGTTTTTAAGAACGATTTTTTACTCTTTTAATACATTGACTATTGATAATCAACTTGGATTTGTGACAGAATTTGAGGGACTGCGGCATTTCAGAACCATGATTCAAAGCGATCCGGATTTTATTCAGGCATTGGGCAGTGCACTTGTCAATCTATTATATACTGTTCCGCTCATTGTTATGTTCAGTGTACTAATGGGGGTGCTGCTGAACCTGAAGTTTCCCGGCAGAACGATTTTTCGTGCTATCTTTTTTCTGCCGGTCATCGTCACCTCCGGCGTGGTTTTACAGCTGTTGAATGCCGATACGAACTCTTCAATGATGCTCGGTGAAACTGCCGCTAGTGGTCAAGCGATGGTTTTGAATATCACAGTGTTGACCGATCTGCTCGAGCAAATCGGTATTGGGCAGCAGTTCTCTGATATGATTTCCAAGATTGTATCACAGACGCTGAATATCACATGGTATTCAGGAGTTCAGATATTACTGGTGATTGCGGGATTGCAGAGTATCCCGAATACAGTCTACGAGGCTTCTAAAATAGAGGGTGCTTCTAAATGGGACCAATTTTGGAAGATTACCTTTCCCATGCTGATGCCGATTATTTTTATCAACATCATTTACACGATTATAGACAGCTTTACCGCAAACAGCAATCCGGTTATGCAGGTGATTACCGAAAACGCAATTAATAATTTCCAGTATTCGTATGCATGTGCGATATCTATTGTTTATTGTGCTGTTATTTTGCTGCTGATCGGACTTGTCAGCATCACAATCGGCAGAAGTATTTCGTATACAGAAAAATAATATGGCGGTATTTTGCAGATAAGGAAGGAGATTTATGTTGAAAATCAATGATAATATCAGACATAAAATTGTGAAAATCACAGGAAATCTGGTATCAAAAACAATTTTATACTTCTTTCTTGTGTGTGTGAGTTTCATCGTGCTTTATCCGGTGCTGTATATGTTCAGTATGACTTTTCGACCGGCAAGCGATATGAATAACCCCAATGTCATATGGATTCCGACAAGATTTACGCTGACCAATATATCCGCCATTTGGAAATATATGGAATACCCAAAACTTTTGCTGAACACTTTCCAAGTGGGAATTATTTCATCCTTGTTGCAGGTGGCAGTATGCTGCGTGGTCGGATATGGCTTTGCAAGATTTGAATTTCGGTTCAAAAAAATTTGGATGTTTATTCTGATTCTGACGATGATTATTCCGCCGCAGGTGGTTGCAATTCCGAATTTTTTATCATTCAGCAACTTTGATCCGTTTTTTATTGTTTCTCTCAGAAATCTCATTGTGGGAAACGAAATCAGTGTTTCTCTGCTAGACCAGCCTACTATTTTTTATATGCAGGCGGCACTCGGTATGGGAATCAGGAGTGGTCTTCTGATTTTTATCTTTCGACAGTTTTTCAGGAATTTGCCGAAAGATTTGGAGGACTCTTCCTATGTGGACGGTTGCGGTCCGTTTCGCACCTTTTTTCGAATCATGCTTCCAAACTGTATTCCTGCGGTAGTGGTTGTGTTGTTGTTTTCAACGGTTTGGTATTATAACGACACTTATTATGTATCAATGTATTTTGATAATTTCCAGACCATCTCATCTAAGTTGTTACAGCTGTCAACTGATATTAACCGGTTCATTCCAGATGTAGATAAAGGAAATCCACTTGCTATTTTAGTATGGCTCCAGGCAGGTGCGGCATTGTCAATGCTTCCAATGTTGCTTCTGTATATCATATGTCAAAAATTCTTTGTCGAAAGTGTGGAAAGAACAGGATTAGTCGGGTAAAAATTTAAGAAGAAAGGATTTGTTGTAAATGAGGAAAAGATTCAAACCCTTAGCGTTGCTCCTGTCTGCTTTTATGATACTCACCGCCTGTACAGGAGGCGGAGGAAACCAGTCTAGTATGTCCGCGTCAGAGGAAGAGTTTGTCTTTGGCACAAATGACAGCTCGGATTCGTTGCTTTCCTCTGAATTGCTTGAGTCCGGAGGGAGCAATGGTAGTACGACCACTCCCGGAGTGCTTAACAGCAGTAATAAGCTCAACAATTCTTCCAGCAGGCAAAACAACTCACAAGGCGGGCAGACTGATAACCCGCCAGCAAACGGTATGACAGTAGCAAAGGTAAAAATGGTAAACGGAACCCCCCGTCTGATGATCAACAACAAGCAAGTTCAGCCGTTAATGATCGGTCTGGACGGAACCACTACTGGCGCTAATCTGGATGCTGTTATGAACCAGATCAAGGTAGCGGGACAAAACGGAACCGATATCGTTGTTTTGACGCTTGATCCCGCCGGCTTGCGCTACAAGGATATGTTCATTGACAAATTATATGATTTGGTCGAAAAGGCATATAAAGCCAACAAGAATGTCAAAATCATTTTGCGTTATTGGGTACATGGAGCTCCGAACTTTGTCGGCGTTAGTCAGAGTGAACAGGCAATTGTTCGTCATTCTACGGCGCCTGATACTACTGTGGACTATTCCAATGTATCCTTGGCGTCTGACGAATGGTTAAAACAGGCACAGCTTTTGTCACGAAATTTGTGTCAATTAGTAATGGCAGATGATTTCCTGAATAAAATCGTAATTGGCTACCAGCCCACTGCTTGTGACGCAGGAGAGTGGATTGGTCCGAATTTCTGGCTTGGAGGTCTGGATGTTTCTGCACCTAACCAGAATGCATTTCGGAAATACCTGAAAGAAAAATATAAGACAGATGCTGCACTTCGTTCTGCATGGGGAAACAACAGTGTGACTTTGAACAATGCACCGCTTCCGAAAGCAAACGAAATTCCGAATCCGGCAACCAGTACTTATAGCATCACCAATCAATATCTAATGATTGATACTGCCAACCAAAAACTAGTAGATTATTTGGATTATACTAACTGGTTACGTGCCCATCAAGTTAATGAAATCTGTAAGGTGATTAAAGAAGAAACCGGCGGAAATAGTATTACATTATCATTCCTTGGCTATCATACTGAGGTCTATTGTGCTTCTTCCAACAGCTTCGGCGTGTATGATATTAACAACTATTCTTATGTTGACTGCCTCGGTGCTCCTTCCTCTTATGAAGACAGAAATGAAGGTGGAATCGGTGCCTTTATGGCATTTGCGGGTTCTTTGCAAGTAAACGGAAAACTTTGGCTGGATGAATCCGATTATCGCACCCCGTTTAAGAACAGTAATGGCGCACCTGGTACCAATCCGGTCGGTGGCGGTCAGGACGGTGTCGGAGACAGTATGCCGTTTATCAAGACCGCTGAGAATGCATACGAAGTCGGAAAACGACAAATCGGTAAAAACATGGTATTTTCCAGCGGAGAATGGTTTTTTGATTTGGTAACCCGCGGCTGGTATGATGATGCTACTTTCTGGAAGAAGATGAACGAAGCTTCCAATTTGGCAAATAAATACCAAAATTTTAAGAAGGGCAAGACGGCCGAGGTTGCCTTTATCATGGACGAAATGGCCATGTCTTTGCTTGGTGACAGAGCGGTTGCGCAACAGTTGCTGGCTGCAAACAGACAGACAATTTACCGTTCCGGCTTAGCATATAATTTCTATTTAATTGACGATTTAATCAATGGTAAATTGCCGGATGCAAAGCTTTATGTTATAATGACACCGTGGAGGTTGAGTGACAGTGACGTATCAAAGCTCAAGCCGATCCTGCAGAAGTCAGGCAAGACGACTTTATGGATGTATGGTGCGGGTGATACGGGAGTTTCCAATTTCAGTGCTTTAACCGGCATGACAATCGTCGAAACCAAGAGCAAGATTGACAACAAAATCAAGATCAATTCCAACGGAGCGGTAGTGAACGGTGCTGGCGCCAACCCGTATTACACTGTAAAAGCAGGGCAAAGCGGCGTTCAGACATTGGGAGTATACCCCAATGCTTCCAACCAGATTGCATATGCGAAGGTCAGCAAAAACGGTTGGAATTCCATTTTCTACGGAAGCACTAATCTGGATCCTCAGGTATTATCTTATGCGGCCAATATTGCAGGTTGTAACCAGTTTCTGAATACCGGTGAAACAGGTTATGCCGACCAAAATCTCTATGTGTTGCACACCAATAAGGCTGGAACCAAAAACATTAAATTCCCGTCCGGTACAAAAGATGTTTATGAATACTATACCAATAAATGGTATTCTGGAAACAGCATCAGCTTTAATGCCGGTCAGTACAAAACCTATTATTTCTTTTATGGAAATAAGGCAGAACTGCAGGCAGCCGGTATCGGAAAATAATCCTGAACACTGTCTGCATCTAAATCCTGAAGCGGAAAGGAAATGATATTGATATGAAACGATTTACAGCATGTATGCTTACAGCTGCTGTTGCTATAGCAACACTTTTCCCGTTGTCCTCCTGTAAGGTTACAGGAGGCGGCGGAAACGGGGAGATTTCCAATAAGCCGTTGGTGATAGCGTCATTTGTTGACCTTGCGATGGATAAACCTGGAACAGAAAAAAATCCCAATCTATTCTATGACATCAAGCAGCAGTACGAGAAGAATTATAAATCCACAGTTACGTTTAAGCTTTATAATGAACAGATCTTTCAAAGTAAGCTGATACAGATGATCGGTGCAGGTATGGCTCCGGATTTAGTCTATTGCGGGTCTCTCCATCTGCCGAGATTCCAAGCGATGGAGTTGCTGCAGCCAATTGACGATTATATGGATGTCGATAAAATTAATTATAAGGAGACTGCCGATTCCTTGATGTGGAACGGAAAGCACTATGCGGCAAGAGTAGAACAGATTCAGCCTTATGTAATTTGGTACAACAAAAAGATTTTCCAGAAGAACGGTTTGACCGAACCATATGAGCTGTGGAAAAAGGGTGAATGGAACTTCGACAAGTTTAGAGAAGTCGGTATGGCGCTGACACAGGATACCAACAAGGACGGGCTGACAGACATTTACGGCTTTGATACCTCCGGTGTATATACTCCCATGTGGGCAAATTCCGGGCTGTGGGTTGATGTGACGGAGGACGGCAAACCTAACATTATGTGGAAGCAGCCGGAATTTTATAACGCCTTGAAATTTTATCAGGACGCGGTGCAAAAAGAGGGTTGGTGGAGCAAGGATCCTGTTGCCGGTTATAGCGGTTTCAACTCTGGTACCTTTGCCATGATCGGCGAGCCGTTTGAGTTCAAATTTACCTATGTAAAGAACATTGATCTGGATCAGATCGGCTGTGCACCGTGGCCGGAAGGACCTGATTTCAAGAAAAATGGCGGAAAATATTATACTGCTTGTAACATTTTGGGAATTGCCAACCGTTCACAAAACCCGGAGGGTGCGGCAGAGTTTTGCAAGATGATGACGGAATACGAGCAAAGCCTTAATTTAGAGCATATTCCGCTTGGCAATGCATCGGCTGAAGCATATCTGACCGAAAAGGACTGGGAAGTGCTTGATTATGTTCGGGAGAATGCCTTGATTGATCGTCATGGCTGGGGTGAATTTACTCAGGCACAATGGTTCTATCCAATCGTTGTGGATGGCAAGGATATTTCTACCACTCTGGACTCCTTGGAGCCGGTCTTGAAAGCTGAAGTAGAAAAAACGCTCTCTTATAAGTTGCCTGAAATTGTAGAGTTTAAAAAGCCTGATATGCTAACCTTTGAGGATGGCAATATGGGATATCTGACACAGGATGGTTGTGTAAATGGTGGCGTTTCGATCACTGATAAAGCAGGAGAGGTGTTGCAGGGCAGCAAATCCCTGAAAATCTCCATCAAGGAGGAGCAGACCCAACAGGCATTAATTTGTAGTGATCCTAAGGTTCAGAGCATTCCAGGATATCATACTTACAGAATTAACTTTGATTGGAAAATTTTGTCGCTTACCGCAAAAAATAAGGAAATCGGTTTAGATTGCTTTGTTACTTTAAGACCGAAGAGTAAGTTGAATGATACGGCTTACCAGGCTGGATATATCCAGATTTATGGTATGGCTGGGGATTCTTCGGCAGCTGTCGGTGAAGTAACACTAAACTCTTCGATGGAAGATTATGCTCTGGTGCTCGTTAATGGTGATGCCGGCGGAGGAGAACTGGTGTTAGATAATATTCAAATCACAGAAATAAATAATTAGCATGGAAAATACAAGAAAGGGAACGATACCGTGCATAAAAGCTGTTGTGCATAGCGCTTTATGCGGATTTTGTATCGCACGGCAATTGATATGAAAATTTTATTAGGAAGTATTCAGCAGGAAACCAATACCTTCAGTGAGCAAACCACTCGTTTTGAGGAATTTGACTATTCCGAAGGGGAAGCGATGCTTCAAAATATCGCAGCGTATGATTGCCTAAGAAAAGCGGGCATCGAACTGTTTCCGACCATTTATGCGAACGCCGTGCCGAGCGGAGTCTTATCGGCATCGGTGTTTGACAGGCTGACACAAAACATGACAAGCAGGATCCCGACGAATATAAAGTTGGACGGTATCTGGCTTTATTTACACGGAGCCATGCTGATTGAGGGAAACCGCAGCGGAGAACTCACCATCCTTAAAAGAATCCGTGAAATTGTCGGAAAGGATCCAATTATCTCGGTTGCATTGGATTTTCACGCCAATCTGCCTGTTGAGATCACAAAGTATGCGGATATTATCGTTGGATATAAGACAGCGCCGCATAAAGATATGAAAGAAACACAGATTTTGGCGGCTGAGCTGCTTTTAAAGTGTCTAAGTGAAAATCGCAGACCAAAGCCGCAGATCGTGAAACTGCCGATGATGCTTTCGGGGGATACAGTGTTGACCGACGAGCCGCCGATGAAAGATATCATGGATTTAGCACTCAAGACTCAACAGGAAAACGAATTGCTTGATTTGTCGGTGTTTTCTGGACAAAGTTGGGTGGACTGTGCGCACAGCGGCGCAAGTGTTGTGGCAAACGGATACGATTCGGAGGTTGCTTTTAAAAGCGCACAAAAGTTGGCAACAGCTTTTTGGAATAAGCGTTTTGATTTCCATTTTGGAGAAAACGCGATGACACCATCCGATGCAGTAAAAGTTGCAATGGCGGACGGAAGAAATCTTGTTTTTATTTCGGATACAGGTGATAACACCACAGCAGGCGCATCCGGAAAGCGGGTGGAAATGCTGGAAGCGTTGCTTGCGGAAAAAGCAAAAAATGCTTTGTTTGGAGCTGTGTATGATACGGTATTTGTTGACACAGTATATGAGAGGGAGATTGGCGATATCCTGACCTTAAAGCTCGGAGAATCTGAAAATGGTCAAAACCACTATCAGTTTGAACTAGTCCATAAAGGCAGGATCCTTAGTTGGGATGGCTTTGATGGAGGACGCGCTGTGGTTGTTCGGATTGAAGGCGTAGACGTTATTGTTACCGAGCAGCGTGCTTCGTTGATTTCTCCTGAAATATACCGCTCGATTGGGATTGAACTGGAGGATTATAAAATTATTGTTGTAAAATTAGGATATTTGTATCCTAAATTGAAGGAAGTCGCAAGGAAGAGTATTTTTGCCCTGTCACAAGGTCAAAGCTGTGTTAAAATAGAAAATTTAAATTTTCACAATCTTCCAGGAAAAGTATTTCCGATTGACCAAGATGCCTGCTTTGAATGATGTGTGATAGGAGAGTGATGCTGTTTTGGGTATGAGCATCAAGGATATTGCAAAAAAAACAGGACTATCCGTTTCTACAATATCCAGAGTAGTTAATAACAAGCCGGGGATCAGTGAAGAAACACGTGAATTGGTAAAATTGGCAATTAAAAAATATCACTATGTTCCGAATATGGTAGCAAGGAATTTGATCAACCGAAAGACTAACACCATTGGTGTTATTATTCCGGATATGAGTGAAATGTATTTTTCCAGAATTGTCAAGGGAATCGATTCTATGCTTAGCGTCAATGACTATACGATGATTCTTTGTGATTCAAATGAATCGGCTGAAAAGGAACATAAGCTGCTAGGCGTGCTACATGAAAAACAGGTAGACGGCATAATACTTGCAACCGTTCAGACTGATCAACAACTGGAAAATGAAACCTTATTATCGAGTGTTCCTGTTTGTTTTATTGATAATACCCCATCACTTTTCAGAAATTATAATTCCGTTTCACTGGATAATGCTATGGCGAGCTATTTAGCCATTGAACATTTATATCAATTGGGACATCGGAAAATTGCGGCGATTTTCGGTAAACAGAGTGAATCAACCGGATTGGAGCGTTATCAGGGCTTTTGCAAGGCAATTCAGGATTTTAATCTTGTTTCAGAAAAAGATCTTGTTCGATTTGGAGATTTTAAGGAGCAGTCCGGTTATGATGCTGTCATTGATATTTTGAAATCCGGAAAAGAATTTACAGCGGTCTATGTTGCCAGTAGTAAGATGACATATGGTGCAATTCATGCACTCAAGCAAAATGGAATTAGAATTCCAGAGGATGTTTCACTGATAGGATTTGATATTCGCGATGATAATAAGTTGTATAGTCCGACAATCACAACAATTCTACAGCCGGAACAGAATATGGGAGAGATGGCGGCAAAGTTGCTAATTGGCAGCATTGAAAATTCACTGGATACGATGTTTAGTCAAAAAACAACGGTAAAGCCTATTTTGTTGTCTTGCGAATCTACCCGGTCAATAGAAAAATGACGGGAAATAGGATTGCTTAATAAATTATAACCATATCAAAAAATGTGGCATATGGAAAGGAGGAATGAATAGGTTCCCCTGTGCGACCGGAACAGGGGAGAAAGCTACTGCCGGTCAAAGCAAATTTCCTTTCTTTTCAAGAGGCACAGGAGTGCTTCAAAACATACGATGGCTGATCGTCTGTCAGCCTAAAAAACAACTTAATGTTAGGAGGAACTCAAAA
This sequence comes from uncultured Eubacteriales bacterium, assembly GCA_959605275.1. Classification (GTDB taxonomy): domain Bacteria; phylum Bacillota; class Clostridia; order Oscillospirales; family Ruminococcaceae; genus HGM13222. The sequence continues at coordinate 26,523 of CAUHFD010000009.1, forward strand.
TGAAAAAATTGTTAACTGTGATTCTCTCGTTGGTAATGTTCTGTACGGCAATGGTCACCGTAGTATCAGCTGAAGAAACCAAGCACATTATTACTGCAGATGACATTCATTCTTATTTGACTTCGACAGAGGGCTTTGTGCCTGCTGAAAACATTAGCTATGATGCGGAAAAGGGTGCCCGCTTCTTTAATGGAAATGGTGCTTCGGCATATACTAGAATCGGGACGGTCTGGACAACATTTAATTTTCCATATGATGGCTTGCGGCTTGAGTTTTCTGATATTACTATGGCAGGCGCATCTGCAGATCTGAAGTCCAGAATTTCTGTTGAATTTACACCAAATGAGGTCGGGGCGACCGGATTCGGTAGTCAGCTGAAAAGTTTAATTTTTGTGCCGGCGCCGGGCTTTTTCGGGAACAATGACTTGATTTTGAATATCGGTGGAGGAGTGAAAAATCTTCCGGAAGAGTTTACAGTAGGGAATAATTTGCTTGAGCCTGTCTACGTAAAGCCGGGTTCTCAGCCGTACGCACATCTGTTTGAGGATAAAGCAAGCTATTCTATCCAGTTTAACAAAGTTGATGCTGAAAATATTATGATTACAGTGGATGACTGTGTTTATTATCTTGTTCCGGCATCTGTTTTCAGTAGTGCCTTGACTGAAGGAACCTATGCTGATCTTCCGGTAGGAAATACTGTTATCAACATTCGGACATGGAATGGTTCATTGGGCTATGATTTCTATTGGAATTCCGTAACCACCGGCGTTGCAGCTCCGGTTCTTCCGACAAAGATGACAAAAGAGGAACTACAGGATGCTGTTTCCTTAAAAACGGCAAGCGAGATTAAGATCGATTATGAGAATATGATGATTACCGTTCCTTTTGCAACGACCGCAAAGCAGCTTAAAGATGAACTGGTGCTGGGTGAGAATTTTGCAGTCGCAGTTATGAACGGAGCAGACGCAGCAGCGGATGCCGATGCACTCACGAGCGATATGACGGCTGTATTGACAAACTCTCAATTTGAGATTGACAACGGCGTCTTTAGTATCACTGTTCTGCCTGAAGAAAACAAAGAAGATAATAAAGACCAAAATAAAGACGAGAATAAGAATGATAGCGACAAAAAAGATGATGAAAAGGAAGACAATAAGGGCGACAGCAAGGTTCCCGAAACGGGCGAGGCAAGCGGTCTTACCGGCTTTGTGGCATTGATGTTGGTCGGCAGCGCGCTGATTGTATTAGGAAAGAAAAAGTACAGCGTAAAATAATTACAAAATAGGTTTTGTTGGATAAAGAATAGGTACTGTTAAGTCCTCTTGACAGTACC
>CAUHFD010000010.1 GCA_959605275.1 uncultured Eubacteriales bacterium
CATTTGACATCAGTTCATCGTATGCCGACGCAAAATCGGTGTAACTATTCATGATCGGCATCCAATCTTTCGAAAACAACGGTATATCCATCACTTCCGTAACTCAAGGAACGATTCACGCGGCTGATTGTCGCGGTGCTTGCACCGGTTTCGTTGACAATTTCACTATATACCCGATGTTCACTTAACATTTTAGCCACCTGCAAGCGCTGTGCCATCGCCTTTAATTCCGGTACAGTACATAAATCATCAAAAAAGTTCTGGCACTCTTCCATAGATTCCAACGAAAGAATTGCCTGAAATAAATACTCAAAATTTTTACTCTTCAATTTGCTGTTCATAATACAAATTCGCCCCTTCTTGAAAATGTAGCAAATTCTGTCACAAAATTAATATACCAACCTTTTCGGAAAGCCGATCCCGTGTACTGTAAGGTTTTTCTTATATTTTAGCACACTAAATCTGTAAAGTAAACTGTTTTTTTCGATTCCAAGAAAAAAGCACAAGGTCTGTTTGATCCCTGTGCTTTTTACCTCTACCATTCCCACCAATTAGAACCTTCCTCAGAAGATGTTATCTCGGAAGAAACAATAACCTCTTTAGAAACATAAACAGTCAAAACTTCTTTTTTGTCCCGATCCAATGAGCCGTCATCATGACTGGTACGGATGACATATCCGGGCGTAACCGCCGGATTTTCTTCTTCTACAATCACGTAGCTGACATCATCGGTAACCCCTGATTTAATACCATTGCGGCGAAGTTCTGCCTCATAATCCACTTGGCTCATATTATTGTGCGCAGGCACTTTAATATATTGCGAACCTTTACTGACCACCAGTTTGACTTTAGATTTTACCTCGGCTGCTGTATCCGGCTGAGGATCCTGGCTGATTACATATCCGGGAGCAAGATCGCTCCACGCATATTCAACCTGAAATTCAAACAAAGATGTATAACTGTCGTTATTACCAATGCTCTCCCATGATTTGTTTATAAAGTTAGGAACGGCAAAATTCTTATTGTCATCCGAAACAACAGCAGAAGAAGCAGATGATTCCGCAACCACTGAACTCATCTCAGAAGATGTATTTTTACTGCTGGTAGTATTGCCGCCGCTTCCCGGTAATACCAGCGCAAACAAAATCACTAATGCCACAATCAACACCGACGATGTGATAATTAAGGCAACTGCCCACGGCGGAAGCTTCTTTTTTGCCGGTTCTTCTGGTGCAGATTCTGTTTTCTCCGTTTTGGCTGGGGTAATAACCACCGGAACTGCTTCCGGATTATACAAGTTATTTTTCAATTCCGTTACGGTTTGCGTTCTTTGCTCAGACGACAACAATAATCCAGCCATAATAGCACGAGAAACATGTTTCGGAATAGAAGGATTTAAAATGTGCGGAGCAACCAGATTATCATTTACCGAACGCGTTGTTGCTTCGGGCGGCATTGTTCCGGTTAATGCCTTGTAAATAACAGCAGACAGTGCATATACATCAGTCCATGTACCATGCCAGCTGTTGGTAGAGTATTGCTCCGGTGCTGCATATCCTCCGAATAATTGCGGAGAAAGCTCCGTATTATATGCTCGTAAAGGACTGATAGAAAATCCCGTCAGTTTAATCTCACCTTTATGATTAATGATGATATTTTCCGGGCTGATTCCTCTATGTATCAGATTGGACGAATGAACAGCCGCCAATGTATTAAAGATCGGATAAAACAACTTAGAAGCTTCTTCCCAGTCGATTTCCCCCGCATTTTCATTTAAATATTGGCGCAGTGTAATACCGTCAATATGCTCGAACACAGCATATACTGTATTGTTTTGTTCGAAAATTTCATAAACCTGAACCACCGTGGTCAGCGTGCGCATCTTTGAAAGCTGACGCATCAAATCGGCAAAATCGGACATTAAAGCCTTATACTGCGCTTCGCAGCCCTGTTTTACCACGATGCTGTTTCCCCCGGACGCCCTATCACAAAGCGTATCCGGCATATATTCTCTGATTTCCACAGCCGCTTCAATTACGGTATCAAAGGCAATATAAGTTGCGCCCTCACCATTGTAGCTAAGCAATTTACCGACAATGTAACGCTGATCCAAAACCGTTTTCGGCTGCAAATAGGCAGATAATGACGGAGAACCTTCAATATATCCGCAATACGGACAAACATTATTATTGCCGATTTCCTTCATACAGCTAATACAACGTTGATATTTCCCAAGCATGTTCAAAATCACACTCCAAATCGTTTATTACACCATTCAATGCTATAACTAGTCAAATTTATCATATCAGTTCCGAAAAACAATGTCAACCATTTTTTCCTTGTAACAGCAATCGGAAACACTACGGACACAAATAGTACAATATTTTTTTACAATAGGCGGTATCTCTTTCTCTATCACACATTACTCGGGGCGCTGCTGCTTCAGGTTGCCCTTCATCAATATCTTCGTACGGTCAATGTCCTTTTTTACGGTTGCAGACAATTCTTTTAAATCGTGAAATTTTTGTTCTTCCCTCAGATACTGGAATAAGCTGACCGGTATCTTCCGTCCGTATAAGTTTTGATCAAATCCGATGATATAGGTTTCAGCCAACGGATTTCTGACTCCTTGTATGGTTGGCTTCACACCGATATTGGTTATCCCCAGCAATTCCTTTCCGTCCACTAAAACTTTTGAAGCATATACGCCGAATTTTGGAATCAAAAAACCGGGGTCAAATTCTTGATTAATGGTTGGAATTCCCATTTTTCGACCGTTTTTCAAGCCATCTACAACCATCATATCATAACTGTATTCATATCCCAACAGACGATTCGCAGACACAACGTCTCCCCCTTTTAAATAATGCCTGATTCTGGTAGAGCTAACCGGCTCTCCCTGATCCATCATCGGCGGAACAACAACTACCTCTATTCCCATTTTACTGCAAAGCTGTTTCAGCAATTCAGTATTACCGGCAGCATTTTTTCCAAAGCGAAAGTCGAAACCGCAAACAATTTTCGCGGCGTGCAGCTGTGAAAACAAAATATGCTCTGCAAAATACGCGGGAGAATAATCTTTAACGGTATCAAACGGAATTTCGTAAATGACCGATACTCCCAGTTCTTCCATTTTCTTCCTTTTCAAACTGGTGGTCAAAATGGTTTCCTGACCTTTTTTGTGTTCCGGCTTTTCACCACTCGTATCGAAAGTAAATACCACCGGCACCAAACCGTCGGCTTCTCCGTTTACCGCTTCTCCGATTACTGCCTGATGCCCAATATGCACCCCGTCAAATACACCTAATGCTATTGAAGTAGGTTTGGTTATACTCTCTATCTGAGTTTTAACCGTCAATCAAAACGACTCCCTTTCCAAAAACATCTTCTCTATTACCAATTCCATCTTATCAAAATCCAAGCTGGCAAGACCCATAAACCTTTTTTTGTTATCAAATACGGCATGAAAACCGGCAGTTTTAGTATGATACACCCGATTTAAATCCAGGCGCATTCCATTGATAAACTTTCTGCTTTGTATTTCATTTAATTTGATTTTCGGAAGCCCATCGAATATTTTTTCGGTATCCAGCAAAACTTCCGAAAAATCCTGCTTATCCGCACATTGCTGCGCCTGCTCCAAGGTAATACAGTCATCCAAGGTAAATACTCCGGCTCTGGTACGCACCAATCCGGTCATAGTTGCTCCGCACCCCAACTCCTGTCCCAAATCATGACAAATGGAACGAATATAAGTTCCTTTGGAACAGGAAACTTCCAGCTTGCCGCACTGCTTTTGCTCATCGAAGAAAAGCAGCTGCAAATGATCTACCGTCACCGTCCGCGCTTTGCGTTCCACGGTCAACCCCTGTCTGGCAATATCATACAAGCGCTGTCCGTTTACCTGCACCGCGGAATACATCGGCGGGATCTGACTGATTTTTCCCCGAAAAAGATTCAGTTTATCCTCTATTTGTGCGGCAGTTACCGCTGCCTGTTGTTCGAATGTTACCTGTCCCCATATATCATAGGTGTCGGTTTGAATGCCGAGCTGAAAATCCGCTATATAACATTTGGTATCGTCCGGCATAATATCACATGCTTTGGTCGCATTCCCAAAAAAAATCGGCAAAACGCCGGTTGCCATCGGATCAAGAGTCCCTGCGTGTCCGGCTTTTCTTGTTTGGGCAATTCCTCTCATTTTAGCAACCACATCGAAAGAGGTAAAATCCTGCGGTTTATTAATACAGATAATTCCGTTTAAATTTGCCACTTAAGCCATTTCTCCATCCCATTTTGTAAAATCTGCGATTGCTGTAAGTACCTTTTGCAATACCTGATCAAAATTGCCTTCCAAAACACATCCGGAAGCGCGCATATGTCCTCCGCCGCCCAGCAAACCGCAAATTTTGGACACATCCACTTGTTCGCTGGAACGCATTGAGATTTTATATTGACAATCGTCCTTTTCCCGTATCGTAATGCCGACGTCGACGCCCTCAATCTGACGCGGAATTGCACTTACTCCGTCCAATTCACTATCATCTGCACCGGTTTGGCTGATCATTGCCCGGGAAATCACTAAAACAGCACAACGGTCATGAAAATAAAACCGCATTGATTCTAATGCCATTCGTTCCACCATAATCCGACTTCTTGACTTGGTTTCAAAAAAGCGCACATTAATTTGGGGATAATCGGCGCCTAACCGCATCAATTCTGCCGCGATTTCATGTGTCTGAGGAGTGGTATTACTGAATTTGAAGCATCCGGTATCGGTCGAAATTCCCATATAAAGGTAACTTGCGATCTCCTTTGTAATAGATCCCTTTAATTTTCGGATCACTCGATAAATAATTTCGCAAGTAGCAGCCGCGTTTTCATCCAACAACAACCGTTTCGCATATGCCGTATTCGTCGGATGATGGTCGATACATAAATCTACCGCTGTTGCATATTTTTGCAATGCATTTCCCAACAGCCGTGCATCGGCAATATCAACCGCAACAACGCTTTCCGGCTCAAAAGAATCAAATTCCGGCAATCCGAACAGACAAAACCGCTCCGGGAATCCATCTGCACATTCCAAACGAACCTGCTTTCCCAATGCTGTTAAGCTATAATAAAGTGCAAAAGCGCTCCCCATCGTATCACCATCCGGACTTTGATGTGATAATATCACGATCCGATCCGATGCCGATAAAAAGTCCACTGCTTCCTTTTCGTTTATATTCATACGTCCTCCACACTTTTTATACAATAATATCTATTAAAACAATGAAAAAACAGGAAGCAATCCTCCCTTTCTGCTTTTTCATTACTTTATATCCAGTTGTATTTTCGGCAGCCGCCAAATCGATTGCCGAAAATACACAGGATATTTGATTACTCGGTAACATCTTTGATTAGCTTGCTGATTTGAGCGCTGTGCTCAATGGAATCGTCGGCAATAAACTTCATTTCCGGACATTTTCTCAAATGCAGCCGATTGGTCAACTCCCGTCGGATAAATCCGCCGGCACTGGTCAGTCCCTCCACGGATTCCTTAGTCTTTTCAAACCCTTCTATGGCACTGACATTTACTTTACAATGTGACAGATCGCCGGATACTTCCACCCGTACGATACTTAACAGCTTGCTGATGCGCGGATCTTTCAGTTCCCGAAGCATTACACTCAATTCCCGTTTAATATCTTCAGATAAACGACCGATTTTATAACTTGCCATGTGAAACGCCATGCCTTTCTGCTTTTGTACAATTGCGCACAAAAGCGTTATTTCCGACGGGATCCCTTCAAAATCAATCCCGCCGGAATTTCCAGTTGCATTTTATAGTCTGTTAATCGCGATATTCCTCAATGATAAAGCTTTCTAAGATATCGCCCACTTTGATGTCGCTGAATTTTTCCAGACCGATACCGCATTCATATCCCTGAGCAACCTCTTTTTGATCATCTTTAAATCGCTTCAGAGAAGCAATTTTATCCTCAGCAATGACAATACCGTCACGAACCACCCGAATCTGAGCAGAACGTGCAACCTTGCCGTCCTGTACATAGCATCCTGCGACAATACCGACATTGGTAATTTTGTATACCTCTCGTACTTCAGCGTGTCCCAGCTCAACCTCTCTTGTTTTCGGATCCAGCAAGCCTTTCATTGCCTGCTGAACATCTTCAATTGCATCGTAAATCACACGGTACAATCTCAGTTCTACGCCGTCTTCTTCCGCGCTGTCACGGGCAATCGGGTCCGGGCGGACATTAAAACCGATTACGATTGCATTGGAAGCATTCGCCAGCATGATATCTGATTTCGAAATGGCACCCACGGCTCCATGAATGACACGTACCCGTACCTCACTGTTAGAGAGTTTTTCCAAGGATTGTTTGATCGCTTCCACAGAACCCTGTACGTCAGCTTTTACGATGATCGGCAATTCTTTCATTTCGCCTTCTTCAATCTGACTGAACAAATTATCCAGCGTAACTTTCTGATAAGAATTAAAGATTTCTTCCTTTTCGTGATGTTTACGCTGTTCTACCAGTTCTCTTGCCAAGCGTTCATTTTCTACTGCATTAAAGATATCGCCTGCCGCCGGGACCTCTGCCAAACCGGTAATTTCGACCGGAGTGGATGGACCGGCATCCTGAACGCTTTCTCCCTTGTCATTTACCATTGCACGCACTCTGCCGACCGAAGTACCTGCGATCAATACATCGCCGACATGAAGGGTACCGTTTTGTACTAAAACAGTTGCAATCGGACCGCGTCCTTTATCCAAGCGGGCTTCAATAACAGCGCCTTTGGCCATACGGTTCGGATTTGCTTTTAATTCTTTTACTTCCGCAACCAAGGTGACCATTTCCAGCAAATCGTCAATTCCTTCGCCGGTAACAGCAGACACCGGGATACACGGTACATCTCCGCCCCATTCTTCCGGAACCAGTTCATATTCGGTCAATTCCTGTTTTACTTTATCCGGATTTGCGGTGGGTTTATCCATTTTATTGATCGCCACGATAATGGAAACATTCGCAGCTTTGGCGTGATTGATCGCTTCAACTGTCTGCGGCATAATTCCGTCATCTGCCGCAACAACTAAAATTGCAATATCGGTGATAGACGCGCCCCTTGCACGCATCGAGGTAAACGCCTCATGTCCGGGAGTATCCAAAAACGTAATATTTTTCTCGCCGACCGGAACCTGATATGCACCGATATGCTGCGTAATGCCACCAGCCTCGGTACTGGTTACATGTTCCTTACGAATGGCATCCAGCAAAGAGGTTTTACCATGGTCAACGTGTCCCATAACCACCACAACAGGGCTTCTCTCAAATAAATCTTCCGCCTCATCCTCTGTGTCATCAAACAGACGTTCCTCAATGGTAACGACTACTTCTTTTTCCACTTTCGCGCCCAGATCTTCTGCAACAAGAGAAGCAGTATCAAAATCTATTATTTCATTAATGGATGCCATTATTCCCAACGGAATCAATCGCTTAATGACCTCCGAAGCGGTTACTTTTAAGCGCTGTGCCAACTCAGAAATCACGATTTCATCCGGAATACTGACTTTAAGCTGCTGCTTTCTGGCGCGTTCCAGTTCCAAACGGCGCAATTTTTCTGCTTCGGTTTCCCGTTTGGTAGAAAATTGCTGTTTTGCACGCTGATGTGATTTCTGCGTCAATTTCTGCTTTTTCTGATAATTATCCTTGACTCTTCCCTGTGATGCGATATTATCATATTTCTCATTATACTTATCCAAGTTAACGTGAGCAGCACGGGTATCAACGTGGCGGACGGTCTTCTCGCCTTTTGGCTGTTCCTGCGCCTGTGGCTGTTTGTGATGTTTTTGAGCTGCTAATCTGGCTCCTTCTTCAAACGCCTTGCTGTCAATTTGTAAAGACGGTTTTGCCGGAGCCTGAGCTTGACGCTGTGGCTGTGTTTTTGCCGGCTTTTTGTTATCATTGCGCTGATTATCCGCAGAACGCGGTGCAGCCGGACGGTTTTGATTGACTTGCTGTGCACGTTCCGGCGCCTGACCCTTTTTATCAGCAGTTTTCTGAGGCTGAGTAGCTTTCGGAGAAACTTCTTTTTTCTCCTGTACCGGCTTAGAATTTACCGTTGGCTTTGCATCCGTTTTTGCCCTGTCATTTTTCTGCTCGGCTACTTTGACTTCCGGTTTCTTTTCAGCCGGTTTCGCTTCTGCTTTTTTGCTTTCTGTTTTATGTTCAGCTGTTTTCTCCGCCTTTGGCTCAGCAGCTTTACTCTCTGTTTTTTGGGCAGGAGCAGGTGATTCGGCAACTGCTTGTTCTTCGGTCTTTTTCTTCTCGGTATTTCTGGAAGCAAAATAGGCATTAAAATCCTTAACCTGATTTTGTTGCGTAAAATGCTCAAAAACAACGCTTAACTCTTCCTCGGTTAAGGCAGTCATATGTTTTTTTACACCGTCAAAATGTTTGCCTAATAAATCAATAATTTCTTTGGCAGGCACATTCAGATCTTTTGAAACTTCATGAACTCTGTATTTTATTGTCATATATGTGACCATTCCTTTCTTCTCGAAACGCACGCCGACTAGTCAGTCGATTCGGTCGGCACAACCGAATAAATCATATCTGCAAACCCATCATCCGTAATGGCAATCACGCCCGCTCTTTTACCCAACACATACCATATTTCATCCATTTTAAGCGGTATCGTCGTTCGTTTTACTTTTTGATTGGCGCAAATAAAATCAATTTCTTTTTTTGTTTTAAAAGAAACATCCGAAGCCAACACAACCAACTTTGCCGTTTTATTCTGCACTGATTCTTTTACAACATCAAACCCAAGGATTAACTTCCCTGCTTTTTTTGACAAAGATAATGCTGAAATTACTTTATCCATTTTAACCTCAACTATTATTTATAATACCGTGTCTTTTATTTTTCCGCTTTACCCGTATCAGCAACCAATGCATTCTTTAATTGCTGTTCCATCTCATCATAAATTTCATCCGGAATTCTTGCGGAAAACGCTTTTTCCAGGCGCCTTGCTTTTCGTGCTTTTTGCAAACATTCCAAATCATTACAAACATAAGCGCCCCTTCCTGCCTTTTTTCCGGTCAGGTCCAGCGATATCTCGCCCTCTTTGGATTTTACAACACGAACCAACTCTTTTTTGGGCTTCATTTTTCCACAACCGTTGCACATCCGCATCGGTACATGTTTCGTTTGCACGGCATTACCTCCTTTGATCCTCATCTGCTGTTGTAAGGGAATCGGTTAAAATCAGTCTTCGTCCTCATCCTCACCGAAGAAGCCGCTCTCGGGGCGGATATCAATTTTGTATCCCGTCAGTCTTGCAGCCAGCTTGGCGTTTTGTCCTTTGTTTCCGATTGCCAATGACAACTGATGATCCGGAACCTTCACTTTACAAGCACGGATATCGCCCTCGATAATTTCAACGCTGACTACATCAGCCGGAGAAAGTGCCTGTGAAATAAATTCCGCCGGATCCTCGCTGTATTTCACTACATCTATTTTTTCACCGTTGAGTTCATCCACAATGTTTGCTACGCGGATTCCTTTCGGACCGATACAGGAACCGACCGCATCAACGTTTTCATCCTTACTGTATACCGCAATTTTTGTCCTGGAACCGGCTTCTCTGGAGATTGCCTTTACTTCCACTGTCCCGTCGTAAATTTCCGGAACTTCCATTTCGAACAAGCGTTTTACTAAATCTTTATGTGTACGAGAGACTTTAAGACTGCATCTTTTATCGGAATTAACCACATCAGAAACATATACCTTAATGCGATCGCCTTCGGTCAACTCCTCACCCGGAATTTGTTCATTCTTAAATAAAACCGTCTCGTTTTTGTCTATCTCAATCGTCGCATTCCCTGTTTTCGGCTCAATTTTTTGGACCACTGCAGTCACCACTTCATTGAGCTTACTTTCATATTGTGCCAGGATCTGCTCTCTTTCACCCTCTCGGATTCCCTGACGGATGACATGCTTTGCTGTCTGTGCGGCAATTCTTCCAAATTGCTTTGTTTCCAGCTTGATTTCTACCGGAGAACCAATCTGCGCTTTTTTATTATATTTTCTGGCTTCGTCCAATGAAATCTGAGAAACCGGATCCTCAACCTCCTCAACAACATCTTTTACGATAGCCACCTTAAATTTTCTGGATTCCGGGCTGATTTCAACTACTACGTTTTCTACACCGCCAAAATCCCGCTTTACTGCTATTACAATGGCAGCCTTTATTTTTTCCAGCAAGTAATCTGCCGGTATGCCTTTTTCTTTTTCAAGCATCAATAACGCATCAAAAAATTCGTTATTCATAAACTGAGACCACATCCGTTTTACGTTCTGAAACGGATTCCTTTCTGTTTCTTATTCATAATATTTTCTGCAATCATTGTACATTCAATCCGTCATAATTCTTTTTGATTATAACTCTTCCGGTACAAAATCATCATACAATTTGACAAATGCACAATCGGAAAAAGCAAAGCTTTTTTCTTCCTCGGCTTGTCGGATCGTCAGCACATTGTTTTCGTATTTCACTAATTCTCCGATAAATTCACGTTCTCCGTTTATCGGACGAATCAGTTTCACCCGAACCGTATCACCGATACAAACTTCAAAATGCTCCGGTTTTCTCAATTCCCGCTCAACGCCTGGAGAAGAAACCTCTAAATAATATGCCTGTTCAATCGGATCGGTTTCATCTAACAATTTACTGAGCGGACGGCTGACAGCTTCACAATCATCACAGCTGATTCCGTCATTACTGTCGATAATAATTCGCAGATACCAGTCAGCCCCTTCTTTTTCAAAGCGGACGTCCCAAAGATAAAGTCCCAGTTCATCTACGATCGGACGGGCAAGCTTTTCAATCTGCGCAACAGTATTACCGCCTTTTTTTCCCACGGGCAACCTTCCTTTCCAAACATAAAGGAAAGACCGGGCATCGCCCAGTCTTTCTACATTACAATCTTAAACTAATAATTACTATACCACATTATCTTAAAAAAAGCAACCCTTTTTTGAAAGATAATTTAAAACTTTTAGGATTCCATCTGTTTTCCTAAAAACAAAGCTGCTGCTTGAATTAATTTAATCTGAGCATCATCCGGTTTTTTTTGATCCGAAGTAATAAACATAACCGCTCCCGCCACGTCTCCGGCAGCAAGGATCGGGCAGGCAATGGACACCTGCCGTTCGGTTCCGTCCACCGGCTTGATTCCCGCTTCCTCTTCTGACAGGACAACCATCTTCCTGCTTTCCAATATATTTTCCATTTCTACTGATAGCCGTCGTTCTACCATTTCTTTTTTCGGCAGACCGGCAACGGCAACAACATGATCCCGATCGCAAATCACCGCCGGCAATCCGCCGATTTTGTGCAGTGCTTCCGCATATTGTACTGAAAATGCCGACAATTCCCCAATCGGTGAATATTTTTTAAAAATAACCTCTCCGTCATTATTCGTATATATTTCAAGCGGATCACCGTCATAGATAACATTGACAGTAAAGACCTTGTCCGCACGATTTGCGGACTTCTGGGTGATTACGATATCCTTACTGTCATACCTAAAATTTACGGTATGCTCCTTATCTTCAAGCGACAGCAGAGCGTCCACGTCGGATTTGAGCTTCACATTCAGGTGATCCTCAAATACCGTGATGCGTTCCACAATCAGACCGATGTCACGCTTGTCGAGTTTTTCCTTTTTCAGCACGTCGTCAAACACTTCGATGACCGTTTTGGCTTTTCGGTTGGTGTTAATCATAGAATTGCGCATATCGTTGACATCGCCGAACTGCTTTTCCAGCATTTCGATTCGGGAGAGCAGTTCCTCCTCCATCTCGTCATAAAGCGCCGCCTTGGTTCGGCTTTTAGCGTCGGACAGACCCGCGTCAATCAGCATTTTTTCTTTGTAAAGTGCTTTAAGCTTTATCTTTGCTTCGCTGAGCTGTGTTTCAATGCCGCTGATTGTTGCACCCAATTGTTCCTCGCGCTCGGGCTGCTCGTCAATCATTTTTTGCAACTCGTCAATCATCTCCCCGCAGTTGTCACGCACACGAAGGATAAAGGCCTTGAGAAGCCCGTCCAATACATCTACACGAATGTGATGAGAGGTGCAGCCCTTCAGCCCCCGCTTGTGGTATGTACCGCAGGTGTAGGCAGGCGCCAAATCGGGGCGGGACATGGAAAACATGGGACTGCCGCAGTCACCGCAGAACATAAAGCCGGAATAATCGGTGGCATACTTTTTCTCGCCGCGATAATTACCCTTTGACCGAAGTTCTAACTGTTCTTTGGTATAGGCAAAGGTTTTGTTGTCCACAATCGGCTCGTGGGCGTTTTCGATCACAATATTATCCTCGTCACCGAGTTTGATATCCCTGCCGTTAATTCCTTTGCGTGTATACTTACGCTGGCGGAGCGTGCCGATATAAAAATCGTTTTTCAAAATGGACTGAACGGTGATAATGCTCCATTCGTTTCGGGCGGTCAGCTTGGTTGCCTTTCCCTCGGCTTCCTTCTGTGCGATTTCGTTTGCCCTTGGCGTGGGCACACCCATGTCGGTCAGGTGATTGGCAATCTTTTTGTACCCCCAGCCAAGGTTATACAGCCTGAAAACCTCCCGCACAATCTCCGCCGCCGGCGGGTCTATTTCGTAGGTCATTTCCTTTGTGTTGGTAATGCGGTAGCCGTAGGGCACGGCGCAGATCCATTGCCCGTTTTTCTGCCGGTTGTCAATCATCTGCTTTATTTTTTTCGAGGTATCGGTAACCGGCATCTCGTTCATGAGAAACTTAAACTGAATGAGCATCCAGTCGTCACGGGTGGGGTAATCGATATTATCGCCGATGGAGATAATCCGCACACCGGCATCACGCAGGGTTTCAAGCTCTAAAAGCCCCAAGCTGTTACGGCGGGAAAAACGGGAAAAGTCCTTGACAATCAAAATGCGCACATCGCCGTTTATCAGTTCGTTTCGCATTATCTGATAATTTTCCCGCTGTGCGAAGGTGTAGCCGCTTCGGTCACGGTCTTCGTATATTTTAAGCTCGGCATCGGGAAACTCTTTGGCGATAAAATCACGAATAATCCGCTTTTGGTTTTCAATACTGGTATTTTCGTGGCTGTCTTCCTGCAAATCCACCGAAATTCGAGCATATCCGTCTATTTTCAATTTTGTTTCTCCTTTCCAAAATAATTACTAACAACATTGTAACTCATTTTGAAAACAAAGTCAATAGATTAAAGAATAAATCTATTTTGGAAAAAGTGTAGGGAACATTTAAGGGCTATAAGCCCATAAAATGCTCCCTGTTTTATTCATACTCTTTGACGAAACGTCAAGAAAAAATGATATAGTGAAAATGATAAGAGTTATGTATACGGCAGCTTAGCTGCCGTCGGTAATCACCTTGCGTCGTCGCGTGATTTTGCGGCTTTACTGCGGGTTACCTGATTGTTAAGGTTGTAGGCAAGCAGTTCCTTGGTGTTCTCTAAAAGATTGCCGTCGCCCGATTCATAAACGCAGACAAATATTTTCTTTTTTCTGCAATCGGCGATAAACTCCTTCAGCTTTTGCTGCTTCGCCTCGTCCGGTTGGTCGGCAAGGGTGCACCATACCTTTGCCAGTTTTAATTCATTATCCATTACAAATTCCATAAATCAATCTCCTATCATTTTTATTATTGGTTTTATTTGGTAGTTTCATTCATCGAACCGTTTCCTTTTCGGCTCGGTTTTTTGTTTTCGGAGCTTTCGGTTTTTCCTGCTTTTCCAAAAGCTTTTTTAAGAAAGCCTTGACTTTCTCGGGGAATAATTCCATTGCTTTCAGGAACGATTTGCAATACTCCTTTAGCTGCTCGTAGCGTTCATAAAGCCGGTCATACGTCTCGCTCAATCGGTAATATCTGTCCTGAAGCCTTTCGATTATTTTCTCGTTGTCGTTAATTACAGTTCGACTGTAAACACCTTCTTTTGCAAGCTCGGTCAGTGTTTTGAAATCGTCCTTCGAAACCGTAACAGAGCCAAGCAGGGTTTTCTTGCCCATACCGTCAATTTCGCTGTGTGTTTTGAAAATGTTATGATTGACTTCGTACCGTATTTCTTCTGTCTTTAACTTTTTCTCTATGTCTTCCAGCCTCTCGGAGTCCTTTTTGATTTGATATTGCATCGAAGTCAGATGCTCCACATCACTGCCCAAGTCCCCGCGGGTAAATCCTGAAAATCCGTGCTCGGTCATGTGTCCGAAAAACTCATCCTGCAAAATGCTGTATGATTTTCTGTAAATCTGTTTGCCGTTTTTGGTATACATAGGCTTGCCGTTTTCATCAAGCTTCGGTGTTCGTGACGGCCATTTTTTTGCGTGGCTTATCTGATGAATTGTCTCTTTGACGGTGCCGCGAAGTGCTTCATCCTTGCACCGTTTGCTCCATAATATTTGTTTTTCCACCACGGGAAACGCCATGATGTGCAGATGATAGTGATACACCGGTTTCCCGTACGCTTCTGTCGCCGCTAAGTTGATTTCGTCGGCGTGCATAACGGCGGATATAATGTTTTCTTCGCCGTATTTCGATACTGCAAAACGGTAGGCTTCGGCGTAGAATTTCTTGGCAAATTCATATCCGCCGTGCTCTTCAAAATAAACAGTATTGATGTCAAGCACCATCTCGTCAAAAACGGTTGCGTCGGCTCGCAGTCCTCTGCGTGATATTTCGCCGGAGGCTTCTTTTTCCCTGAGAATATCCATATACGATTTATCCCCGGGTGACTTAAAGTGAATGTTCAGCGGTATACGTTTTGGATCAACGTTGACATTTCCGTAGTCGCCGTTCTTGCGTTCGTTGTGCCGTTCGATATTGCCGACAGTGCTTGCTGTGTATTGCTCAACCCTTGCACAGCTTTTGTCTTTTCGTTCCCTTGTCATCTTGTCCCTCCTTTCTCTTGAAATACTTTCTCAGCCGGGTTTCGGCGAAGCCGATTCTGTTACAACATTCTCTGAATGTGTGTAACCCACTATGACACTTTCACGGTTTCCCGTGCAAAGTTGTCATGCCCGTGGGCAAGGGGCTTTCCTCCCTTGACCCTCTCGAAACAGTGATGTTAGCTCTGCTGTCTTTCTCGCTTCAAAACGTAATTATACCGGCTGAAAAAGTGGTGTTCAGTAGTCGTTGTAGCAGTATAATTCAACTTCTCTTTGAAGAGCACATTCTGACTTTGCTTATAACTTAAAAGTGAGACTACAACTGCTACCGAGCCGTCAACCGACGGCACTGTCATAACCATAAGCTGCGGCATAGTCCTGCTTTGTGTCAAGGGTGAGTGTGTAGTCCTTGTAGTAGGAGTAGCCGTTTCGCTTCACGGTTACATCAGAGAACTCACCGCCGAGAAGCCTTGATAACTCACGCCGAAAATCCCGTTCCGTTTCCGCATAACCGTGATTGTTGTTTTTGCACCAAGAAAGATATACCTTGTAAACCTTTCCGGTGGTACAGCTGTCACAGATACGATTTCCGGGGCGGCGAACCATGCAGTCGTTAAAGAATGTGGCAACCTATCTGGTCTCTTTTTTGTAGTTCTTGCCCATTGCGTAAAAACAAGGAGTTTCATAAAAAACAAAATAGTTTTTGATGACATTCTGTAAGGCCTTCACCGCTTTTTGAATAATGCCTTCTCGTTCGGCAAGCAGCTTGTCGAGCAAGGTCTTGTCTTGGCTTTCCTTCGGAATCACATTATCGCAGACGACTACCATAATGCGCTCATACACCCACGGACCGTTGTCTCCGCCGAACTTCGGCAGGCTGTTCATACAAAACCATAACAGTCCGTTGTAGGTAAAATCAAATGCGTTGTGTCCCTTGAACTCTGCGTGAATACTGTCCCCGCCGGTCAGCTTCTTAAAGGTCTTTAATTCCTTAACGCTCATGTGCGACGCGTCGGCACTGCCGGCAAGCCGTTTGCCGTAAAGTCCGCTCGTTCCGAATCGCTCTTCCAAATCATTGAAATCACAGCTTGTGAAATTCTCGTGACCGATGAGCCTTTCACAAAGGGACTTTAACTGTGATTTTCCCGTGTCGCCCGGGCCGACCATAAAGAGCGACTTCTTCATGCGATAGCCTTTTACATTGGAAATCGCCACCCCGATAAACTCCAAGAGCAGATTCGCCACCTGCTTATCGCCTTTTGTAAGCGTGTCGAGATACTTATCAAAAACCGGCGTCTGAATTTCTTCCTCAGCCCAGTTACACGGGATTTGAATTGTAGATAACACCTTCGACAAATGGGGCGACAGGCATAGCTCGTCCGCTGTGACCCTCAAAATGCCGTTTTTGAAATTGATAATACTCTCATCATCGTTAAGGTCATCAATTTGAATCAGTTCCAAATCGGTGATAAGCTGACCATAGGCTTCGTTTACGGAAAACATGGTAATCAGCGATTCGTCATAGTCGGCAATAAACCGCTTGATAAGTCCTTTGAATGTTTCGGCGGAGCATAGCCTGTACACGCCGTTTTCGTATACAAAGATTTGCAAGTCACTTCTGCCGCCACTGCGCACAAGCTTGTAGTGCAGATGTTCTCGCACATACTTGGCAAGCAAAGAGCCTTTGACCTTTTCGTTACCGTTTTTGTCCTCGTAGATAAAATACGGCATATTGCTATTAAAATCCGACTTTCCTTTTGACATCCTTATTCCTCCTTTCTTTCGTTTTGAATTCCTGATATTAACCAAAGACACCCATAGGCATCAGACTCCTTTCTTTTTCTCTCCCCCCACTTAACGCCAAAAAGCCGTAAAAATATGCATAGTTTTAAAATATTTTTTTAATTGTATGAGCTATTTAATAAAGCTTTTGCCGTTTATCCCAAATGTCGTTCCTGCCCCTGCTTTTCAGCGGCGTTGTTTCGCTCTCGTTGTCACAAACTTTGTATCGCTCATTTCCGTGCAAAACACGAAAAGTACGCTCACACCGTTGTCTCGCCTCTCCCTAAAAAATCTGTTGACTTTTTGGGGATCCCAACGGTCTTGGCAAAATCATATCCCATTCAGCCGGTCATTCAATTGTCCGAAATATCATAGTCATTTTGTTTCCCCTCTATATTTAATTGCTGAAAAAAATCTTAAAAATTAACCCCTCTACTTATCTATTGGGACGAAAAAATCTATTTTTGGCGAAGAATGGCTTGAAGTTTACAAAATATTTACAGATTCTCCGTGCTCTTTTAATTAAAAAAAACCTTCCGAGCAAAAGCCCAAAAGGGATGAATTCATTATTCAACAAAAAATCGGCACCTCCGAAGAAATGCCGAAAGGAAAGTGTAGGCAAAAAAAGATTGGATCGCATTTTTGCTCTAACATTTTGTTCGTTTTAGGCTAAAATACGATTACATCGTATATCTGCCTAAGGATGTATAGATATGGCTTACATCAAAAGGAATATAACGTCCTCATAATCTTCCTCTTTCCACACATAACAAAACGACCGCATTTCCGAGATCGTTCCCCGTGATACGGTCGTTTCTTTGCTTTTTAGTTGTCTGTTTTGATTCTGTTATTACTTGTAGCATAGTGTTGCACCACTTTTTAGCACAACACTATACCACCATGTTTCCAAATAGTCCAGTTGTTTTTAATACTAACCAACATTAGAAGCAGAAATTTTATCATTAATTGCATTAATTAAAACAATATCCTTACAACCATTCAGATGAAGTTCGTTGAGTACATTTACGACTTTGTTATATTCCTCTTCGGTAAAAAACAAGATAACTTTTATTGATCTGTCCGTGCAATTGGCTTGCTTATATATTTCGACTTGATTTTCGAGATTCTTTTTTAATTTTGTGTTCGATGCAAGTTTAAACTCAACAAGTGTGGAATCCTTGGAACCTTTTGACACTTTGAAGTCTACGGGACCTCTTCCGTTATTGACTTCTCTATTTACGTCAAAGTCTGATGCATACCATACAAGTCTGTACATGATTTGAAGGTCGCTTTCTTTGTGGATAGGTGTACCGTTAAGATAAAAAATCCGATAACCGTCCATATCTTCAATTACTTTTTTCAAAAATATCACACGTTGATATGCCTCATCATGGGAATTAGTTTTCGTTGCATAAAAATCGGTGTGGCTGTGCAGAATCTTAACCAACTCTT
The DNA here is from genome assembly GCA_959605275.1 of uncultured Eubacteriales bacterium. Lineage (GTDB taxonomy): Bacteria > Bacillota > Clostridia > Oscillospirales > Ruminococcaceae > HGM13222. The sequence continues at coordinate 18,194 of CAUHFD010000010.1, forward strand.
TAAGTTGAAGGTTAAACAGTTGCTTTACTTCTTGGACAACTTGCTTACTTATTGATGTCGCTTCTTCTTCATTTTCTTCCTTGAACCTAATGTAATGGTCTATTAATTCTGGATGTGCTTCGATAAGAGATGTTGCCGCACGTTCTTTCTCGGTTTTCGACATCTCCTTTTTCTTTTTCGGCAATATATCCATTAAATACTGATTCAAAGCGAATCTCAAGGCAGCATCGTCTATTGAAGGTGCAATATCTTGCAAACTACGAATCATATCGCTTTTGTTGATAAAAGTATCATCTCGAGTCAATATGTCTTTGGGTGTTAAAAGTACATAATCATCATTATAACAAGGAAGAAAATATTCTCTTGTAACCCAAGTCGTTGTTTCAAAATTAAAAGCAACCTTTGACACCGAAAATTTGCGACACAGTCCGGGATTCAAATAAGTCTTTGCAAAATTCTCAGTATACTCGAGAATGTACTTCTTGGCAAAATTTGCAGTAAAATCGCTAATTTTGTCCCTACCCACCAATGGACTAACAAGACATAGCTTTTCCAAGTGTGAACTACGTGTGAGGGTTTCTTTTCCAAAATCTTTATATATGCTTTGCAACCCCTTGTGTAAATGATTGGCAAAATCAGTTCCCAAACCTCTGCCGGAATTGCCATCCAAACTGAAACCGAGCCAGTTCTGCTTGATTTCAGGGAATCTGTACCAAGCAGTTAACATACCCGCTGGAGGAGAAGGGTATTTTTCCGCTTGTTCTTGTAAAAACAACAAGTATCGTATTATGTTTTGGTGAATTATTTGATATTCATCTTTTTCACTGTTGAAAAGTAAAAACGGGTCGATGAAAAGCGGCATATCATTTATTAACGAGATGTTTACCGCACCATAAGTCTCTATTATATCTTCTTCTACGTCAAAAAAGTCCGAAAAATAAATATTTAAGTCGCCCATTTAATACTCCTTTGCTTTTTCTGTGTGCGGTTACATCACCGAAAAGTCTGGTTATTTGAGAAATAATTATTTTTCGGCTACGCTCTTCATGAATGTATACGCGATTTCTTCAATCTCATCCGAGGTAAGTGTATCCAAGATGGAAACAGCACCATAATGATTAAGATACGAGTCGCAGCATTTTCTAAAAATTGTGGTACACGCATTTCCTTGTTCTTCCTGAATACGCTTTAACGCCCTTAATAATCCTTGTACAACAATCCTATTCATACAGAAGGGTTGATCAAACAGATCCTTTTGAATTTGTTGAGCGGAAAATAGGATTTTGGTTAATTGCCACGGATCTGTTCTTTCTTTGTCTTCTTCATATGTCAGGTATCCAGACCACCAAAGACGAGATATTGCATTATAGTATAATAGTGAGCCGCGACCGGTATATGCACAGAATCTACGATCTAAACTAACACTGTCATCTTTCTTTCTCCAGCGTTTCATTATATAGTCTTTATATGGCATATGACACAAGGCTGTCCACAAGCATGGATCAGCAGCCTGCGAAGGAGTTATCTTGTTCCTGTAAGCAGAATAAAGAAAAATGGTGTTCTGTATGTCGTCGTTCTTTTTTGATTCGTCATCATCACCAGAGTATTGAAAAGTAAAATCTCCAACTTTTACAGTTGATGTTCTGTAAAATTCCTGAATGCCATTTTCTTCAAAATAATCCTCTAACCAAGGTTCGTCTTGATAATATTTATCGGCATTTTTTTGTATGTCTTTTTTGATAGCCTTATAGGCGTCTTGGGTGAAGTATATTAAATTCATAGAATATCCTCCTCGTGCCTCGGCTTTGACCAATCATTCATTTTTTTCATCAGATCGGTTAGGGAATCGCTCACGACATCTCCCAATATGATATTTGCAAGTTCTACATTTGTTTTGGTAGTAGAAGAAAGGTCTTCTATCCCGTTTTTCTTCAAGGCATTTGATATTGAGTTGGCCCAAATTGTTCCGATATAGTGTACCTCTATATCTCCTTCATCGAGGTCTTCCTCGTTTTTGATGAGAGAAATGGCCTCTACTATTGCCGGAAGAAATAAGGATGCGTGTAAAAAACGTTCAACTCCAAATTTTAAATGCCGCTTATTAGTGAGATCCGAATATACTTTATATTCTTTTTCGGGTAACCACACAACAATGTAATCTGTCAACCTCGGGTCGGTTTCTTCCAGGCTGCCATATGTAACTTTCACACTTGTTATGGAGGGATCCACTCCTATTTGTACAATTCCAGCCGCATTACTTTCCAGTATGGTATTTAATTTTATATCCATTCCAGGCTCATTGGCTAAAACATCGCCCTTCCTGATGTTGAATGGAATATTACCAAAATACTTTTTATTAAACTCATCAAGCCTATAATTCTCAAAAGCTTGTGTTGCCACTATCATTCCTTGGATGTATAAGCTTTCGGTGACCCTATGCTTGTCAACTTTGATTTCAGCAACTCCACCAGGCAGCAAACCCATAACATCGCGATACATTGTTCTGTTACAAGTGATGCGAACAAGAACTTTTGCAAGTCCTTGATTTATGAGTTCCTCCAAGCCGGGACATTCCAATTCGCATGAAATATGAAACACCAAAAAATCATCATTTTCTTCTATAATAGGGTCACAAATTTCAAAACGACTTCCCACAAAGTCGCGCAAATATTCATTAAGAACCGGGCGTGGATATTCAGTAGTTTTATTTCTCATTTTTCACCTCTGCCGTAAAAACGGGAGTTACAGCCATTAGCTCATGATTTTCAAACTCAACATGGATTGTATTATCGCCTGCCGCCACTTTAAAAGGTCCAGCTTTTGTGGCGTTTACAACGGAACTCGGCATATTGTTAATCTTGATGCTTTTGATCACCAGCGGATCCTTGTCGGTAGTCAAATCATCGCGTGTAGCAAAATATTGTATATAGAAGTTCTCATACTCTCTTGAACATTCTGCAAACAATCTATATCTATTACCGCCTAAATAGAACGTACGATGATCTGTCACATCGGGGTTGATTACGCGAACCTTACCGCTACCAGGAGCTACACCTTTCTTGTTGCCTTCGCCTGGAATGACGGGCTTGAGCTTCTTCTTTCTTCTCTTTTTGCGCTTTTTATCACCAGCTTTATAAGCACTTCCTTCTGCTGGTTTTCCAGTAGCCCCTGTTGCCGATTCATAACTACTGTCATAAACAACACGGCCGTCTTGCCGAATGATTTTACTGACCTTAACATCCGTGATTAAACCATCAGTTCCTTCACCTAACTGCTTATCGCTTGATTCGTCAGCTAAATAAGAACCAAGACCTGCATCAACTATCGTTTCAACATTGACCGGATCAAAAGCATCGAGAACCTTGTCTACTTCTTTGGCAATAGCACGAATGTAGCGTCCTGCACGATTTTTGAGGGTTTCATTATTCTTGACGTGTTTCGCTCTCCATTCCGTATGTTGGGGAGGCTCAGCAGCCCTCAGTGTTGTGCTTAATTTTCCTTCTTCAACATCATTGACAATAATCACTACAGAAAAATGGGGCAAAACATCTCCTGTGGTTGTATTTATAAGCATACCGGTAGAGCGGAATCTTGATAACGACTGGGAATATGTTTCACTATACTTGACGAAAATAGTTAAATCATTCTCTTCTGCTATTCTGGTATCCACTCTTTTATCGGGTTCAACAAGAGTTTTATATATTTGTCTGGTGTATTTCAGCTCAGGAACATCCTTAAACTCATCAAACAGATACTCTGCTATATTAGTTTTGTTAATTTCATAATTACAGGTCTCTGATTTGGTCACTACTTCCAGTTTTCCGTCTTTGATTGCGATAACGAAATTTTTGATTACTGCAGATGCAAGCAAAACTTCCCAGTTGCTATACTCCTCCTCTTTAAACCCAAAAACAGCAACATCAGTTCCAAATTCCCCGGCAGTTCTTTCAAACATAGGCAAGTTAGCAAGAGCGCAGTTATCTGCAGGAAGAATTGGACGCCAATCATATTCGTTTTCTAAATAGAGATATTTTCCAATCGGCTGGGTTTTTCGTTTTTTACCACCACAATCTCTGGTTGTTGTGGCTAATCTTGCAACACCTTCAAAGGCTCTGCCGCCATCAGTAGCGAGTGTGTTGTAAAAAACCAAATTCAGTGCCGAATACGCAAAAGGAGCATTTTTACCAATGCCATAACTACCTGCACTACTTTTATCTTCTTTGATAGAGATACCTTCCGTGTTAACCAGAAGGTTCCAAAAAGATTTTTCGTTTTCCAAAGCATTAACACCGCGCAAACCTGTGGTGTTGTAATCGCTCATCACAAGTACCGGGACCATCTCTTTCGAAAGTGCGGTCTCAATATAATCCAAAAAAGCCATAATATCGTCGTTTTTCAAGGGACTATTTTCCCAATATTCACGACTTCTTTTAATGGCATCGCTATAACCTGTAAACATAGGAAAATCACTCTGCTTAATATACTGCAGTTCAAATTTCACTCTTACAGGAACATCGGAAGGCAAGCTTTTATTTTTAGCATCCAAAGAATTTTGACACACTTCGCGTGCCAAACTATCCATAACGCCAGCGCCAACATTAAATAAAGTTATGGCCGCAATATTACTTCCGCTTTCGTTACCACTGCCAAGCAAGGGGAAATCCCAACATATTTGTCCCATGTTTACACCTCCGCAATTAGTCTAATGTAAATCTTTCTTCTTTTGCATCAAGTCCCAAAAACTTATTTTTGGTGTTTTTCAATTCTTTCTCGAGGGCACCAAAAATCTTTTTTATATCCTCATCGGTATATTCGTAGTTGCCTTTGCTTGAGCAATTGCCAAGTAATCTCATCATCTCAAGGATTTTATTGGTTCTTGCTTCTGCAATTCTTACAAAACGTTCTCTTTTGGTTTCAGTAGCCATTTTTTCGACCTCCAATTGTATTCTTTGACATTATTCTATCATGCGTTAATACATTTGTCAATAGAAAATCACTACATTTTTCGAATGTAGTGATTTATTTTCAATTTGTAGTTGTTTTTGTGTACATATTTGTATTGCTGATTACAAACAAAAAATGTAGTCGATAATCTCGACTACATTTTTTGTTATTATTTACTTTTACAATCTTTCTTCACCTAAAAGTCTAAAGCATTCTGTCATAAATTCTGCCATGGTCTCAATTACAGGTATTGTTACGGAATTCCCGAACTGTTTGTATTTTTGACAATCTGAAATGCCGTCCGGAAAGCTGAATGTGTCGACTCCGTCCTCAACAAACGCATATCCGATAAATCCTTGCAGCTTGCCCCATTCTCTTGGAGTCATTACTCGAATTCCTTTAGAATTAAGTGGGGTTGTTTTGGCGGGGATAATCATACCTGCAATACCATCCTGCGGATCAAAAACAAGATTTCTCTCCTTGCCGGATCCTCCGGTCGCAAGTATTGTGTTTGCAATCGGATGTTCAACGCCCAGTCTGTTTACTACAATGTAACCAAATCCGTTACCGTTGGCTTTTTGGCGTTCTCTGTGCCGCTCTAAAGTTTCAAGATATCCTGATGACATATAGTGCCTTGGTTCTGCGCCAAATTCCAGCAAATCATTCAGATCCTCATAAATATGTAGATCATTGTGATCCGGGAGAAAATTCGGTAATGCTCCGGTCAGTTCTGCTCCATAGTGCTCTCTATCAAATGCCATTATATATGTTCTCGGTCTATTCTGCGGAACACCAAATCTTTTTGAATTCCGAACGAAATCACGCCCGTCATATACAGGCAATCCGTTTTCATCATACGTTACGCCGACAACTTTGTAATTCAAATCCAATTCCAATCTATTGATGATAATGCGCATTGTATTGCCGTTATCATGGCGAATAAGATTATCGACATTTTCAAGAAAAATGCCTCTCGGGCGGGTTCGTTCTATAATTTCAGCTATATGATTGAAAATTATACCTTTTGTTTCGTCATTAAATCCCTCTTCAAGTCCGGCTCTGCTGAAGGTCTGGCAAGGGAAACCTGCCAATAGAACATCATACCCAAGCTCGGCAACCCGATTTTTAAACTCTTCAGACGTCAAATCATTTTGAGGGTTTTCATTGTATAAATGCTCGTATGTCATACAAGCGTATTTGTCTATTTCTGCAGACAGGACATTATTATAGTTACCTGTCATTTCAAAACCTTTTCTTATACCACCTATGCCGGCGCATAAGTCTATTGTTCTTAACGGCATTGTTGATCTTTCTCCTTAAATGCTTTTTCTATTATATCCGCACAGTATGCAGCGTTCTTTTTAATTTCATTTCCCCAAAAGCGGAGAACCGTCCATCCTTCGGATTCAAGCTTTGTTGTTACTTCAGCATCGCGCTCCATATTTCGTTCAATTTTCGGTATCCAAAACTCCCGGTGAGATTTAAAGTCTTTTTTACGTTCTTCCCAATTGTAGCCGTGCCAAAATTCACTGTCACAAAACACCGCAATCTTCTTGCCGATAAACGCGATATCAGGCTTGCCGTATACGGAGTTAACATTCTTCCGATATCGTAATCCACGGTTCCATAATTCTTTTCGCAAAACAAGTTCGATTACAGAATCCTTGTTCTTAACTTGCCGCATGTTATAGCTGATTTGTTCCTGCGTCTTTGGCATAATAACTCCTCATTAAAGTTTGTAACAGCATTTCCAGTCCCATAAACCTGACCTTACTCCAACACCCCGCATCTTTGTTCGATAAGCTGTGCAAATCTTTCTTTCAAGTGATCGGGCAGCAGTGAACCGTTACACATATCAATATATTTCGGTTTCATGGAAACGATTTTTGCAATCATCTTTTCGGCGGACGCTTTTGATATTCCGCATTCTTCTGCAAAGACGAAAAAGTCTTTTTTTCTGATGTGCGTTTTCTTGCCGTTTAACGCAAGGGCAAATTCCTCTGTATCCTCCGGCATGATAACATTCACCGGCAGTAAATCGTACGCAGGGGAAAGAACATAGGTATTGCTTTCCTCTCCCGTTTCGATAAGCGAAAAGTTTTTAAGGTGCATATCCGAATTGCCCACAACAAAGGAAAACACAAGACGCATAAATAGCTCAGCCATATCAAGCCCGATTTGCGAAGAATATCTGCCGATTACCTTGGCGCATCTTTCATAGGAGCCTTTGTATTTATCGGCGGTGACTCTTAAATCAAGCTGACAAAAATCCTCCATTGCAAGCATTTTGATATCTGTTTTGCCGAAAGCTCTGTCAATTCGCTTGGTGATATAAGCAAGATTATCTTCGCTTTTGATTAGTGCGTGGGGCACGGTGGAAATGCCGGTGGCGTCTGCCATCGTCATAACAAGCTGTTCTGCCTCGGGCAAGCATTCAAACTCTTTCACCTGCGGTTTCAAAATATATCCCGTAGGGTAATTCACCAAAGTAAGACGGGGATTGCGATTGTCCGTGCTTAAATGCAATGACAGCTTTTTCTGCACGCCCGGAACGGTAAGACCTTTGCTTGTGCTTTGAGCGGCGAGGGTTTCCAAGGTATTTTCATCAATCTCTATTTCGGGAATATGGGCTGTGCCGAAAAAACGCTTGATACACGCCTTATGCCAGCCGCTATCATTTTCGGTTTTCAGCGGTTTTCCGCAGCAAAAACAGTTCATATCTTTTCCTCCGTTATGCTCACATTGCCGATAGCGTCCTTGCAGGCAACGAGCAACAGTCCGAAACGGTCTTTTGTGTCTATCTTCCAGTTTCGGCTGACAACGTTTAACAGCCAGCCTTCGGGAATCAGTCCGTCAAAGAAAGGGAAAAGTGTTCTTGAATTGTACGGCTCATCGCTTAAAGGGAGGGTTAAAGATACGGCAGCAGCGTGATCCGATTTTAAGTAATCATTATCATACGAAAACGAATAACCGAAATCGGTTTCGGCAAGTGTTCCGGCAAATACATTTCGCACATAAACATAGGCAGTTCTGAATGCTTCCATTATATTTTGTCCTTTCGTGCAGGTGCGGCTTCCATGCCGAACATACCGAGAGCAACATTTACCTTGTCCATACGAACGGTTGTCTTGCCTTGCTCAAGGTCACGAACAAATCTAAGACCGAGTCCCGAGCGTAGGGCGAACTCCTCTTGTGTAAGTCCAGCTTCTTTTCTGCTTTTTTTAACAAATTCGGCAATCGGGTTCATACATATTATCTCCCTGTTTTCATCTTATACTCATATAATATACCCTTTAAGGTATAATGTCAAGAGATTTATGAAAATAATATACCCGAAAAGGTATATTACAGTCACTTTTAATCTGTGTATACCTTATCGGGTATATTATATCTAATTTTCAAAGCGGTTATCCTGTTGTACGTCACATATGCAGTTTGGTAAGCATTTTGAATTATCACAGGAATATACTGCGATGTTTACTTTTGTTTTTGGTTGTAGTATAATGTTATTAAGGTGGTGATTTTGTGATTAAGGCCGTCTTTAAGAAGAAATCAATTTGGAATATAGTAACACTGCTTTGCGGACTTATTTTAATCGGCTTATTTATCTTTATAGGGTACGTAGACAGCGAAGCTACGGTTAGCAATCTATTGACAGGCATCGTTTTTGGTTTGATTATATGTCTGTTCAGTGTCATATGTTTGTTTTTTAATTTTAAGGCATATCTTTCAATTGATAATGGACACATAAGGGGAAAATATCATTACTTCGGAAAAATCGACTGTCGTGTTTCGGATGTCGATTTTGCCTTAGGGCAGATGAACACATTGAGTATTCAATTAAAAGACGGTAAATGTCACACAATATTTGGAATTGAAAATCCTTTTGTTCTTTGCTCTGAGATTCTCAGAAATATGATATTTGAGGCAGGCAAGTCTCCAAAAGAAATGATTGAGTCCCTTGACAAATTAAAATCCGAAAAAAAGAAATACATAATACAGGTTTGTTTCGGTTTGGCTTTAATGTTTATCAATATCTTCATTACGGTATTTTTAACCGGTGAAAAGGAACTAAATGAATTCAGAGCAGTCGACTGGATGATTTTTGCTGTTATGGGCGCTGTAGAAGTTGCAATAATAGGTGTAACCTTTTATTTTGCACAAAAAGCAGGGAAATGTAATATTCCGATACATAAACAGAAATATGCCATTCGGAGAGCGATTATTGAAACTGAATCCTTACTGTCGGGAAATGTATTAAAAGTTTTTGCTGATGAAAATTATATCGGTCGAATAACTTTGTTCGGCTATCCAAATAGTAATAACATTTACTATACTGTGGAAGAATTTGCTTCTGACTATAATTTATCAAAAGCGTACGACTCTGAGATATATGAGGACATTGAACAAATATCTTCCGGACTTGAAGCACTGATCGACATAACCGAAAAAGTTGTGCGAGTATAGTAATAAAAGAACAGCAGGGTGCGCTTCACTCTACTGTTCTTTTTGCAATGCTTTCTATTGCTGTTTGGAATTTTTCAATCGGTGTCAATGTTATCAACAGCGGGTCGCCTTCTCTGATTCGCATGGTGCGCCGTATTTCCTTAGGCATAACGACTCTTCCCAAGTCATCGATTCTTCTTACAATTCCTGTTGCTTTCATTTTTGAAAAATCCTCCCCAACATAATAGCGATTTTTATAG
>CAUHFD010000011.1 GCA_959605275.1 uncultured Eubacteriales bacterium
GAACTTCAGCTTCCCAAGCTGACCGTGCGGGTCCGATTCCCGTCGCCTGCTCCATGTACGAAACACCACGTAAATGCCGAAAAACACGGTAAATACGTGGTGTTTTAGTATTTTATACATGCTTTTTTGCTTCAAATATAAGCGTTAAAAACCATATTTTTGCAGATAGTTTTTAGTAAAAATTTAGTAGTAAAATATCTAAAAAATCAGAAGTCTTTTAGCTGTTCGAACATAGACTTCCGTTTCGTTTCAGAAATAAGGGTCTTTTTGTGCATCTATATTATTGATTTGACTGTTTGCATATTGTTTACATAGCAATTTATATTTTATGATTTTATATTGCGGTTCGCTGCGAAAAATGTCTCTTTATATAGATTAATAGTACAACCCCCAATAACGGGAACATGGAAGCAGTGAGCATACCAACTCTCATACCAATTTGTTCAGATGATAATGAAAGTGTTGCTCCAAGTTGTGCAGCCCAATTACTTGCTGACACTGTATCCACAACTGCACCTAACAATTGAGGCGCAACAGAACCTCCGAAATCACCGCCTGCTGCCATAAGCGCGTAAGCAGCTACACCGGGATTAGGAAATTTTTCCTCCATTAATATTAAGGTGCCGGGCCATAACATAGAGGTGAACAAGCCGGTTAATATGCAAGCCAGCATAGAAATAATTAGATTTGCAGATACGCCAGCGACCAAGTAACAAACCGCCGCACCGACCATGCTAAAAAGCAGAATTGCAGAAATATTTTTACCGTATTTAGCATATGCAGTTCTGCCAAGTCCCAAAAGAATGGCGAACGTTGCCATGCCCAAAATATCACCAATCACCTTGGGTATATGCAAGGAGGTTTCCATATATACGGAAATCCAATTTGTCATTGCATTTTCAGCTGCACTTCCCAGGAAAATACAAATTGCGCAAAGAGCCAAACCGGTATTTTTTCTTTTAGCCGCGTTTGGTGTTGTGTTTTGAGATAGATTTATTTCAGGTATCGGCGAAAGGGAAAATAACACAAAGGATAGTATGGGAAGCGATGCCCAGAACATAGTTAAATACATCCAGTTTTCTGTTCCAAACAGCTTGAGAAATACGGTGCTTATGACAATAACACCAACAACACCATACGCATACAGCGAATGAAGCATGCTCATATCACGATCCGGATTGTCCGATGGCAATGCAGCAACCAACGGACTTAGTAATACTTCGCAAAGACCGGCAGCGACAGAAAAGATAACCGTGCCGACCAACAATCCTGTGTAAGCATATTGTGGAAACAGCAGGGGGACAAACGCATAAATTAATAAACCCGCAGAGGTGAGTAAGGGCATTATTTTGACTGTTTTATGAATATTGAAATATTTTGTAAAAAAAGAGAAGATTAAATCAACCGTTAATTGTGTGCAGAAATTGATCAGTACTAAAGTACCGAGTAGTGTATAAGATATGCCATACATTTCCCGGAAAGTAATAAACAATAATGGGGGCAAACTAAAAACTGACGACATGGCAAGGTATGTAAAGTAACAGGCATGCTTTGTCCTTTTAAACATTTTAATATTCATAAGTGTTATATTCTCCGATGTTTTTTTACTGATTATACCACGACGCTTTGTCAAAATCAAATGTTTTTAAATAGTAACAATGTTTTTCCATTCCGTCCGTTTTGGAAAAACATTGAATACGGATCTCCTTCGCGTTCTTTTAGGATCTTTTTCCAAAAAACTCTTTGCTGAGGGATATCGACAAAATGCTTGGGGTGGCGTGAAGAAAATTGTATCTATCATGCAGGTAATAATGTATTTCATGCTTTTTTGATGAATTGTTGGAATTTTTTACAAATTTTGGGAGTTTTTTATCGTTGACTCTTGATAAAATATAGATTTAATGATATAATTTTACTGTAATCGGAAAGTACTTTGATAAAAAGTTTTTTCTCTTTTCTTGTATCATGTTGGAATGGGTAATTTTGTGACAATGATGAGTGATAAATACTTTTGTGGTGCGTTCCTTTATTGGAACGCACTTTTTTGTTGGGTTATGTCTAATAGCTTTTATCAATTTTCGCGAAATTTACAAATCATATAGTGAAGTTGATAACTAATATATTGGCTTTAATATAATGAGGAGAAGTGGGAAATATGAAACGAGGAAATGAATGCTGAAAGATTGAAGCAGTTAGCCTCTCCCCAGCGCAGTTTACAGGGTATATTTTTAATCATTTATGCTTGAAAGAAGGAATGATCATAACAGTGAAGCGGGAATATCAAACAATGGTTTGAAAGATACGGTGCGATGGGTGAGATATTCATTAGAAAAAGCTTTGGGGGAATGGTAATGGGTATATTTGATCATATAAATTTCAACAATTTAGCAAAGGGCTTTAATGAATCGAGTGTGCGAGAAGAAATAGTTGTTCCGATTTTAAACCTTCTGGGATACTCTGCATTTGATGAACAAAATTGCATTATTAGAGAGCTACAATAAATCTAAAGTGTTGTTCTTGATAGGAGTAGATCAGTCTTAGACAGGTCAACAAATCTCAATTTTTTATTTTAAAGCCCTGAGATGCATTAATACAGCGAAATGAGGAAAACATATGCGAGATAAAATTTTCATCAGCTATTGTCATGCGGATAGTGAGTATCAGCACAGATTAACGCAGCATTTGAAACCGCTTGAGCGTAACGGTTATCTGCAATACTGGTCTGATACCAAATTAAAGGCCAGTCAGAATTGGCGAAAAGAAATTCGTGAAGCTCTGTCTCAATCCGTTATCTCTGTATTATTGATTTCCGCTGATTTTTTGGCATCGGATTTTATCACTTTTGAAGAATTACCGGAGCTGATAAATAATACTAAGATATTTCCGATTTTAATTCATCCATGTTACTTTGAAAAGGAAGAATGGTTAGAAAGCATTCAATTCGTAAATAATCCGGAGACGCCTTTATCCGGAATGTCAAAAACAGAGCAGGAAAATATTTGGACCAGTCTTACAAGGCAGGTAACCGCTTGTTTGGAGGAAGAGATAAAAAAGCATTCACCTGATATTCTGTTGTATTCAAATGGTATTGTCACAACAGTTGAGGCTATGATGCCAATATTTCATTCGGTTAGTCAGGATACCTTTCATGAAGCTTCCATTGTTAATAATATGATTCACGTATGCAGAGACTGTCATAATAACAATCTTCTGGAAATGTATTTGATTGATATTTTATCTTCTCCGAGCCGCGTACATAATTATTGGGTTTATACATATGAACATATTGATATTCTTGAATTTATGATTCCCGTAGAGCAGATATTGACTGCCTATGATTCAGGTCATAAGGTTATTGAAAACCTAAAACAGCTGTTTTCTGCACATGGTTGGGAAGGAGACGGCGAGATTCGTTTTCTTTGGTTCCCACCATTTTTGAAAATAGGTTTTGAGGACACATGGGGGACATTGGCGTTTTTTGTGAAACAGGATAATAACGGAACAGCGTTTATTGCCAGCCCGGAACCGATTCCGTATTTATCACTGCAAGATACGCTTTACCCGGATTCTGATGGCTTTTATGTTACAAAAGTCGTTGAAGAACGAAAAATAAAGGATCCAAAATACCGTTGTTTGAGAATAAGCGGATTGTTGATTGCAGATCAACCGCCTAAAGAAAATGAAACACATTGGCTGTTTTTCTACAGTGATCGGTATAAGAATATCGAGGTGGGCGATCTCGTTAAGTTTAAGCCCGAACGTCCTCCTCTGCCTTTGCGTGATTTTCCTGATATTAAAAACACGCGAAACATATATGTTGAGCAGATGGAAAAGATATCAGAATGATTTTATGCGCAAATCAGTTGTGCGAGGATTTGCTTGTCAGATTTTTTCAATCAATATTGATACCGGTAAAGATATGCAAGCATTGCCTTGACAGTAACTTAATAAATTTATTATTGCTTTAACGTTCTTTATTCTGCATAAGAATAAAGACAAACATATCAGAAAAGGGTAATATTTTGTCTACTCGGAAAGAATTGCTATATCTGCATAAATAGGGCTGTCGGTAATTGATTTTCTTATTTGCGACAGCCCGCTTTTATTGCTTTTTCAGCCAATTGGTAAAGGAGGGGATATTTTGCCGTTTTTCTGTTGCTTCAGAAGCCATTATTTTTTAATCACTAAAATGATTTTAAGGCGTTTATTCTAATAATATTTTCTATTTATATATTGTTATTCTTTCGAAAATACGTTATAATAACCTTGGAATACACGAAATCGAAGATTTCTAGTATTCACAAGAACATTGAAACACTGTTCGCTTCCCTGCGCCAGTGGTATGTGTTATAATAAAAAGCAAAGCAGAGGCTTTTGCCTCTGTAAACTATTATTTTGTAGCTTTAGCAATATTTTGTATTGCAGCGGTGGAAAAATATTTTGATTTCTTAGAAACGGGGCAATGCCCGATTTGAACGAGAGGAAAAAGAATGAACGATAACAATCTATCCGATTTGGGGCGGGAACTCAGTGATACGGTTCAACGTGCGATACAAAGCGGGGATTATTCTCAGATTAAAAATACTGTCAACAAGACGATGAAGACAGTGGTGGATCAGACTGTTTCGGTTGGTAAGCAGGCTTCTGAAACAGTGAAGCGCACCGTATATGACAGTCGGTCGGTTTATCAGCAGCATCATCCCCAAAGACAGCAATATACTTATCAGACTCCGAAGAAGGTATCGCAAAACTATCATCGGCCGGTGCAGCAGTATCGTACGGTATATACTCCTCCGCCAATGAATACGCTGGTAAAAGTCGGTAATACCGGGAATGCTTTGCGCATCGTGATAGGGCTGTGGACCGGTTTTTGTATTTTTGGCGTTCCGATGGCGCTGGAACGTATTTTTGCCGGAAATATGGATTATATTTCGACTTTCATTGTAGCGCTGGCGGCAGGTATCTGCGGTATTTCTCTTTTTATCAGCGGTATTCGCGGAATCAGAAGAGTCGATCGCTATAAAAAATATTGTCAGATATTGATGGCGAAGCATTATTGTACCATAGAAGAACTGGCGACATCCGTTCATCGCACCACCAAGTTTGTACTGAAGGATATTGAGAAAATGATGCGGAAGCTTTGGTTTCCGCAATGCTATTTGGATGATCAGAAAACCTCGATCATGCTCGGAAATCAAATGTATCAACAGTATCGCCAGACAATGGAAAACAAACAACAGCGAGAAGAACTGGAAAAACAATGCCGTCAGAATCCGGACAGTCTGGAGGCAGTCATTGCGGAAGGCAGAAAATGTATTCGTCAGATTCGGTCCGCAAATGATTTACTGCCGGAAGAGGAAATATCAGAAAAGTTAGATCGTCTGGAAACGGTTATTATCAAAATATTTTCTTATGTGGAACAGCATCCGGAAAAGTTGTCTGAAATCAGGCGGTTTATGAATTATTATCTGCCGACTACGATAAAACTGGTAAAGGCGTATTGCGATTTTGAACAGCAGCCGGTGCAAGTGCAGAGTATCGTTACTGCCAAGAAAGAGATTGATGACACACTAACTGTCATCAGTACCGCCTTCGAAACATTGTTGGATAGTTTGTATCAGGATGATGCATTAGATATTTCGACAGATATTTCGGCGTTGAAAACCATACTGACACAGGAAGGTTTAGTAAAAGACAATTCTGAGACAAAAAAATGATAAACAGGAGGATAAGCAGATGAGCGAGGAATTTAAACTGACTTTGGAGCCGTTTGAGGATGGAGACAAAGCAGAGGCAGTAACAGAAATTGCAACCACCGAAAAGGCGGCTCCGGAGGTCTTTGACGAGAGCACATTGACTGAAGAAGAACGGAATATGATTGCTGAATTTTCCGATAAAATCGAAATAGGCAATGCCGGAATGATATTACAGTATGGTGCGGGTGCACAGAAAAAGATTGCTGATTTTTCGGAAAATGCGTTGAACAGCGTTAAGACAAAGGATATGGGAGAAATCGGCGAAATGCTCTCCGATATTGTGGTAGAACTGAAAGGTTTTGATGTTGAGGAGCAAAAAAGCGGTTTCCGATTATTCAAAAAATTGTCCAATAAGGTTAATACACTGAAGGTAAAGTATGATAAGGCGGAAGCCAATATCAATAAGATTTGTGAAGTATTGGAAAATCATCAGGTTGTTCTGCTGAAAGATATTGCCATGCTCGACAAAATGTATGAGATGAATAAATCTTATTTTAAAGAGCTGTCTATGTACATTATTGCGGGCAAGAAAAAGCTGAATCAGGTATTGCAGGAAGATTTGCCTGCGTTGCAGAAAAGAGCGGCAGAAACAGGATTGCCCGAGGATGCACAGGCGGCAAACGATTTGGCTTCCATGTGCAATCGCTTTGAAAAAAAGCTGTATGATTTGGAACTGACCCGTACCGTTTCTATTCAAATGGCGCCGCAAATTCGTCTGGTGCAGAACAATGATACTTTGATGACCGAAAAAATCCAATCTACCTTGGTAAATACCATCCCGCTGTGGAAAAGCCAGATGCTTTTGGCATTAGGCGTTGCGCATTCTCAGCAGGCGGTTGAGGCACAGCGTCAAATTAGTGACAAGACAAATGAGCTGCTGCGCAAAAACGCGGAAACATTGAAAATGGCTACGGTGGAAACAGCCAAAGAGGCGGAACGTGGCGTAGTAGATATCGAAACCTTGCGTGCGACCAACGAATCGTTGATTACTACTCTGGATGAAGTGATGAATATTCAGCAGGAAGGTCGTCAGCGCAGACAGGAAGCCGAAGTTGAACTGCAAAAAATAGAAGAAGAACTTAAACAAAAATTGCTGGAAATCAGAAAATAGTAATTTACCACGGGGTTTGTAGTAAAAATCCCGTGGTGTTTTTTGTATTCAACAGAAAAATAAAAATAATTTTCAACTTGTTTTTTCTTACAAATCATCATATAATAAAAGCATGTCAATATGACTGTGTTTACTTCATCAAGATGGTTGTTACAAATGAAAACATGTAAAATAAAGCCCACAGAAAGGAATGACTGTTGATATGACAGACGGATGGGTTAAAGTTGCTGCTGCCACTCCGCGTATCAAAGTGGCAGATTGCGAATATAACGTCAGAGAATTGCTGCGAATCGCAGAATGTGCTGCCGAAGAGGGAGCAGAATTATTGGTGTTTCCGGAGCTGTGTATTACCGCATATACCTGCTTGGATTTATTTTTTCAGCAAACACTACAGCAGGCGGCAAAACAAGCACTAATTCAATATATTAAAGAGAGCGAAACATTAAACCTGGTCAGTGTGGTCGGATTGCCCTTGGAGTACAGTGGAAAGCTTTATAATTGCGCAGCAGTAGTCAGCCGCGGCAAACTGTTAGGGGTTATTCCAAAGACAAATTTGCCGAATTACGGTGAATTTCAGGAAGTACGGTATTTTCAACCGGCTCCTGATAAAAACGGCGTGATCACCATCGGGGAATATCAGTGTCCTTTCGGAACAAAATTGCTGTTTTGTTCTTCGCAGTCACAAAGCTTTCAGCTGGCGGTAGAAATTTGCGAGGACTTGTGGGTGCCGGTTGCTCCTTCCTGCGCCCATGCGGCAGCAGGCGCGACGATTATCGCCAATCTGACTGCCAGTGACGAAACGGTGGGGAAAAATGATTATCGAAATGGTTTAGTAATTTCTCATTCCGGCAGATTAGTTTGCGGTTATATTCTGGCGGATGCCGGTGAAGGAGAGTCCAGCACCGATTTGGTTTTTTCGGGAAACGATGTGATTGCGGAAAACGGAGTAATTATTGCTGAGCGGAAACCGTTTGAAAAGTGCAAAGATTATGTTTTGACTGAGATCGATACGGACAAGCTTGCCGGAGAGCGAACGCGTTTGACAACCTATCCGGCGGGAAATATTGAAGGCTATCAAAAGGTGTATTTCGATTTAAATGAGGTCGAAGCAGTTCTTACCAGATATATTGACCCCAGACCTTTTGTTCCGTCTGATAGAGTGCAAAGGGAAAAACGCTGTGAAACGATCCTTTCGATTCAGGCGCACGGTTTGAAACAACGATTGGAAGCTGCCCATGCGCAGACATCGGTAGTCGGTATATCGGGTGGTTTGGATTCCTGCCTTGCCTTGCTGGTTACAGTCAAGGCTTACGAGTTGTTGGGCAGACCGATGAGGGATATTTTAGCGATCACGATGCCCTGCTTCGGGACGACGGCGCGTACCAAAGGAAATGCGGAAAAATTGTGTGAAAAACTCGGCGTATCGCTGGAGTGTATTGATATCAAAGAAGCAGTTCATCAGCATTTTAAGGATATCGGACATGATGCATCGGTTACTGACGTAGTGTATGAAAATTCACAAGCGCGAGAGCGGACGCAGATTTTGATGGACGTTGCGAATGCACATAACGGATTGGTGATCGGAACAGGAGATTTGTCCGAATTGGCGTTGGGCTGGGCTACCTATAACGGAGATCATATGTCGATGTATGGTGTGAACGCATCGGTGCCTAAGACGCTGGTACGGCATATTGTCAAATATTGCGCGGATAAGTACAGGCAGGAGGGACGTTCTGAGCTGGCGGAGGTCTTACTGGATATTTTAGATACGCCGGTCAGTCCGGAATTGCTCCCTGCCAACGGGAAAGAGATCAATCAAAAAACCGAGGATATCGTCGGACCGTATGAACTGCATGATTTTTACTTGTATTATATGCTGCGGTTTGGATTTGCGCCGGGTAAACTATACCGACTGGCAGGTTATGCGTTTCGGGGAGAATATTCCGCCGAGGAACAGTTGAAATGGCTGAAAGTATTTATCAAACGTTTCTTTACTCAGCAGTTTAAGCGTTCCTGTTTGCCGGACGGCCCCAAGGTCGGCGGGGTGACGCTTTCGCCTCGCGGCGATTGGCGGATGCCCAGTGACGCTTCAGCAGCGTTATGGCAGAAAGAAGCGTCAGAATTACAGTAATTAATTGAAAAAGTAAGTGATTAAAAGAAACAGGCATCGCAAAATGAAATTTGCGATGCCTGTTTCAGCCTGTCGAAAAACTATAAGTTACAGCCCTTTTTAATGGAGAAACCGAGGACATGTGCATCGGTTTCGACCTCGACAATCTGCGTCGCAACGCGGATTGTGGGGTGAGGTTGGGAGAGGGGAAAGTCCCCTTTCCCAGAGCGTTGTCGACTTTGTCGACACGCTCACAGGCATCGCAAAATGAAATTTGCGATGCCTGTTTCAGCCTGTCTAACAAGATAAATTTTTGATTGCCTATAAAATAGGTTTGTGCCGATGCTTCACCAAGTTGATTTGCAGATCGGCTGTATGGAAACGCCATTCAGATCAAAACCGTTATTCTAAAGAATCAAGGTATTCTTCCAGACAGATGCCTTGATTATATATTTTCGTCGCGTGCTCCACACCGACATAACGGAAATGCCACGGCTCGTACTTGATTTTGGTAATGCTTTCTTTTTCTTTCGGATAGCGAAGAATAAACCCGTATTTATGCGCATTCGCTTTTAACCATTTACAAGCGTCGGTGTTCTCAAAAGAGGTGGACAGTCCTTTACCGGCGCTTTCCCATTCGTCGGTCGTAATATCTATGGCAAGACCGGTGTGATGCTCGCTGGTTTTGGGACGAGCGGTGTATTCTTCTGTTTTCTGTTCTGCCTGAGCGCGTGTCATGCCCTGTTTCATATAGTTGTTGACATGAGCGTCATAATAGGTTTGCTGCAATTGAAACGTACGGTAGGTCGAACGGGAATAGAGGTTATGACCGGCAGCCTTTGCCGCATCAAACATTTTGTATAGATCCGGCGCGGCGCGTTTATCAAATTTTTTGCCTTTGGCGACCTTTGCAACTTTCAGATCAATCAAATTATCATCCAGTTCTTCGGTCAGCGGATGATCAATGTTGACCAGAATCAGATTCCAATCATCGGATACGCTTCCGGAAGCCGGCGTTGCAGAGGAAACGGAGGAACTGCTTGCGGAAGACGTCTTTTCGGAAGAAGCGTTTTGGGAGGAAACCTCCGTATCGGATGAAACCGCACTATCCGAAGAAACGGATAGATCAGACAATGCGTTTTGGGAAACGGTTGTGCTGCCGGTTTGATCCGAAACAGCGGAGCAGGAGGACAGTGATAATGCTAACACCGCTGAAATAAGAACAGCAACAGCCTTTTTGTTGGAAGAACGAGACATGATAAGCATCCTTTCTGCAAAGCGATTTGATGGAGATTTATACGCACCGTATCTTATACTAAAATCTAATTAAACACTTTAATTCTTTCCGACCTGAATTGCACCAAAACGTGTTATCCTCCTTGCTGGGCGTCAGCCCAGCGGCGTCGTCTGCCTTTTCTGGTACAATTCATTCTCGGAAATTGATTAAAGCTTTCAATCAGATTTTAGTATTACTTATTCTTTCTCGTCGGTGTACCAATCCTTGAGCACGTTTTTGGCGAGTGATTGTAAGGTGCTGACCGAAAAAGGATTGTCATAATGCTTGATCCCGTGATGAGAAGCGAGTGCTTCGGTGTATTCAGACAATTTATAAATTTTAAAATCCTTTTTCTGATAATTTTCTTTTTGCGAGCCGTCATATTCGAAGTGGGTAACGACAGGGGTGATCTTTGCCTGTGTGATCGAGGTCGTCCCGTTCTTTTTGGCAAATCGTACATTTGCGACGGCACCGAGCATACGCGGTACTTTTTCCTGCGAAGACAGGAAGTTGCCGAGCGAATAATAAACCAGCGTTTTGTTGCCGCCGCTTCCGGTTACCCAGTTGACTCTTTGAATCACGTGCGGGTGATGACCAATCACCAAGTCGACGCCCAAATCCGCCAGGTATTGTGCCAAGCTGGTTTGGGTGGAAGAGGTTGTGGTGGAATATTCCACTCCCCAGTGGATCGAAACCACGATGGCATCCGATTCGCCTTTGGCACGTTCCACGTCTTTTTTGATGGCGGCGCGGTCGATCATATTGATGAGATAATCCTGACCGGAAGGGACTTTATATCCGTTGGTACCATAGGTATAGGCTAAAAATGCAATCTTGACGCCGTTGCGCTCTATGATTCTGGTGCGATTGCGTTCGCTTTGGCTTTCGTTGATGCCGATTAAGGCGATCTGCGGGTATTTTTTCCAGAATTGAATTGTTTTGGTAATGCCTTTGGCACCCTTGTCCAACATATGATTGTTCGCTTGGGAGATGACGTCGAATCCCAAGGAAACCAGATTGTCTCCCAACTCCTGCGGAGAATTAAAATTCGGATATCCGCCGATGCCGAGCGCTTCGCCGCCGAGCGGGGACTCCTGGTTGATCATGGCGATGTCGGCGTTTTTGATATCGTTTGCCAGATATTCGTAATAATGTGTAAAATCAAAACCGTTTGCGGTCCTGCCCGAGTTGATGACCGAATCGTGATAAATGTTATCTCCTGCGGCGAATAGATCCACCGTGCCGTCAGTGCCTCCGCTGTATGACTGCGCCTTTGAGGACGAGGAAGAATGGGCGGGCAGGGAAGACGTTTTGTTTGCGGCTTCTGACGAGCTGTCGAATGTGGTATCATCCGAAGCGGTATCCGGTTGGCCTACACTGCTCGAATTTTGGGAGGACGGCGCGGAGGAAGAATTGTCCGCAATCGGATTACATCCCGAAAGTACCGTCAGGAGCAGCGCCGACGCAATCAAGAAAGCGGGAAGATTGTATCTAAAATGACGAATCAACATAATGTGTTTTCCTTTCAAATTTTTGCTTTTTTCAGTATACCACACTTTCTTTGTTTTGCAAAGATAAAGAGGCAATGTTGTTAAATTGTAAGATTTTGTTACGATTGTGACATCATTTAAAGTATGCCGCTTTTTTTGCATATCTACGCATCTGTTTTGATGCTGATTCGCATTCAAGCAGGATGAAAATATTTCCGTTTTTCATTGACTTCATTTTATCAAAACGATATAATGAAAATGGTCAATGGTAAAAACAGACGTTTGCATATTTTATATCCCCTTTCAAAAATGTTTTAGGAAGTATGCTTATGAAAAAAGTTTTCAACTGGTTAGGTTGGTTGATTGTTGGTTTATTTGTGTTTTTTGATTTGTTACTTTTCTTCATTGGTGTAATCCTAATGAAGAGCGGCAACGAATTCGGTGTATACACTATATCGTGTAGTCTGATTCTTGTCATTGTTGGTGCTGCTCTGTTGCCAATCTGGTATAATTGGGCACTGGGAAAGCTTTTACCTATTCAACAAGATATGGCAACTGTAATACTAAAAGAAACTTCTGTATCTCATTCTCAAGATGCTACCGGACCCGAGTTAACTATCATAAAGAAATTTATTACTTTTGAATTGCTAAATGGCGACCGACTTTGCTTTAAAATTGCGATTGACAAATATTACACAATACTGATTGGAGAGTGTGGTACGCTAACCTATAAGATGCAAGGAAAACATACGTATTTCATTGATTTTAAAAAGCAGTAACTTCCTTGATAAGTTTCTAATTTTTTCCCATATAACCGAAACGGCAGCAGTCTGATCAAATATGGCAAGATCATTTAATATGATGTTGATATCAAAAGCTGATATTTTCATATTATATTCCCCTTTCGATTTTATTAGGAGCGTGATTAAATGAGAAAAGGTTTTAACTGGCTTGGTCTCATTGTTTTAGTGACATGTCTTTTGGTTTTTATCGCTCTTGTTATATACTGCATTTTACTTGAATCTCCAACTTGTTATGCAATAGTCGTAATTTATGGTTTTGTGATCGCTTGTTTTACCTACCCAATACTGTACTTTACAAGAAAAATTTCATCGAAACCAATTACGGAAAAGGCTATGTTAATTACAAAGACAGTAAAAACTAAAAAATACTATGATGAAATCGGTTGCGAAACACAAAAACCTCTCTATTTTTTAACTTTTCAGATTTTCGATAATGTTACGGCGGAATTTCATGTTAAAAAAGATGATTTTGACAGTGTAACCGAAAACAGGATTGGATTGTTGACATATAAAAAGTATAGAAAGCAATACTATTATATTGATTTTAGTATAAACTCCTAACCTTTTGCTAATGCAACGGTTTGCGAAATTCCGGCTATTTGGACATCAAAATTTACTTTCATATTTGCTGTTGAAGCAGTAATTGCTTGATCGAAAACAGCTATATCTTTTAGCATTGTATTGATATCAAAAGCTGATGTTTGCATATTTTATATCTCCTTTCAATTTCGTTTTAGGAAGTGTGCTTATGAAAAAAGTTTTCAACTGGTTAGGAATAGTTATTATTGTTGTGTATATATTGCTTGTGATTTTTGGCTTTATTTTTGGGAGACAACTTGATGCAAATAATAATATTGCAATTAGAAACATTATTTATAGCTTTACTGCATTGTTGATAATAGCTGCTTTTGCACTGTTCCCCCTTTTTTATGATTGGTCATTAGGAAAATTGTTGCCATGCTATAAAAGCGAGGCAATATTAGTTTTCAAACAGACATCTGTATCTCATTGGCAAGAACCTAATGGAGCAGATTTTACCACCAACCATTACAATATTGCATTTGATCTTGCTGACGGTAGTCGTAGAGTTTTCAAAGTTAATGAAAAACAGTGGAATATGCTTTTACAGGGAGAACAAGGTATCCTTACATACAAAGAGCAAGGAAAACATACGTATTTCATTGATTTTAAAAAGCAGTAACTTTCTTCATGACGGTTCCAAACCAACAATATTTTAAGGTGGTTTATCTTGAATAAATATAAGATTATCAGAAATATTCTATTTACAATTATGTGCGTTTGTTTGTGCGCAGCTATTGTCTGCTTTTGCTTTTGGCTTTGTCACATCATTCCGTCGCAAATCAATAGATTGGCTGGTCAATTCTGCGTACTAGCCACTTTGATTTTTACTACATACAATATTTGGTATACCAAAAGAAGAAGGAACAAATGTGTGCGCCTAATGCTCCAATTCAGAAAGCCTCTGTTTGTATTGTACACAAAAGGAAAGCTCCTCCGACCGCAATGAATCCTTTTGGTCTACCGCAAGACGACTTGTGTTATTTGACGTTTATGTTTCAAAACGGAGCTACCATTGAGTTGGCTGTTCCTGCATTGGTATATATGGCTTTACCTGTTAACCAATATGGGGTGTTGGAGTACAAACAACAAGGCAATATGGTCTTTTTTGTTAATTTCAGATAAACATAGTCCTTTTATCAAGTTCTTTTTTATTTTATCCGCTTTCAAAGACAACAATAATCCCTATCCGTGAAATTTCCAAAATCCGTCTTTTTATGCAAACAATTTGTCCTTGCAAAAAAGACGGATTTTTTATATAATAAAATACGTATCAAGAAATCGATCTTTGTGATACAGAAAAGCGAAAGGGCTTCCGCTTGTTTATGTGACGGAGGCTGCGGTTATAGAATATGATACTGAATGAAAATATTAAGGATAGGGTTTATGCTATTCTGGCGGAACGCAGGCAGAAGGCGAGGGTGGCTGCACAGCATCGCTGGGAAGAAATTGCTCTTGATATCCCCGAAATCGCTTCGTTGAAAGCGGAATTGAATCAGACCAGTGTCCGGCTGTCCAAAATCATTTTAAGCCGCTCGGCAAATGTTGCACAGGCACTGGAACAGCTTCGGGACAGCAATCTTGCCGCGCAGGCACAGATCCGCGAGCTGCTGACGGCACATGGATATCCGCGGGATTATCTGGAAGTGAAGTATACTTGTCCGATTTGCGGAGATACCGGCTATGTGGATCATCAGAAATGCAGTTGTCTGATTCAGCTTACCAAAATGCTGGGCGCTGAACAACTCAATGCGATTTCGCCGCTTAACCTGTCTACCTTTGAGAGCTTTCGGCTGGATTATTACCCCGATATCCCGGATGAGAACGGCATCGTACCGCGCCGGCAGATGGAGCGGGTGCTGCAGTTCTGCTCGAAATATGCCGCCGGATTCCATCCGAAATCCCAGAGCTTGTTTATGATCGGCAACACCGGACTGGGCAAAACGCATCTTTCGCTGGCAATTGCCCGTGGAGTGCTGGAAAAGGGATACAGTGTGATATACGGCTCTGCGCAGGATTTGTTCCGCAGCATCGAAAAGGAACATTTCGGCAGGGACGAGGAAAATCGGGACAGTTTGGAAACCATTCTTGCCTGTGATTTGCTGATCTTAGACGATTTAGGAGCGGAATTTGACTCTAATTATTACACTTCATGCCTGTATAATATTGTCAATTCCCGTATCGGCGCCGAAAAGCCGACGATTATCACCACGAATCTCAGCGCCGCCCAATTGCAGAATAAATATTCTGACCGCATTGTTTCCCGGTTGTTCACCATGTATCAACTCCTGCGCTTTGCCGGAAAGGATATCCGTCAACTGAAAATATCGGAAAACCGATAAGGAAAAAGGATGATCGACCGATGCGCAATTTACTTTTTCTTTGGAATGAATATTTATACGATTTGGCTTGATATGCATTGGCAAATATGGTAAAATAATTTTTGTTGTTTGTCTATTGGATGTTTGAAATAGATGTTTGAAAGGAATGTAACCGATTCATGAAAGATTCGTATGAAAGTCCGTTTTGTACCCGATATGCCAGCAAGGAAATGCAGTATGTTTTTTCTGCTGATAAAAAGTTTCAGACTTGGAGAAGGTTATGGGTGGCATTGGCACGTGCCGAAATGAAACTCGGATTGCCGGTGACCAAGGAGCAGGTAGAAGAGCTGGAACAGCATATCACCGACATTAATTATGATGTGGCGGAACAAAGAGAAAAAGAAGTGCGGCACGACGTGATGTCACATGTATATGCTTACGGTGTGCAATGCCCCAAGGCAAAGGGGATCATTCACCTTGGTGCGACTTCTTGTTATGTCGGCGATAACACCGATGTGATTATTATGAAAGACGCGCTTCAAATCGTGAAGAGAAAGCTGATCAACGTGTTGGCTTTATTGGCGGATTTTGCGGAACAATACAAGGACATGCCTGCATTGGCATACACTCATTTGCAGCCAGCGCAATTGACAACAGTCGGGAAACGCGCGACACTGTGGATGAATGAATTTCTGATGGATTTAGAAGAAATCGAATATCGGATCGATCATCTGAAATTATTGGGCTCCAAGGGAACAACCGGTACGCAGGCGAGCTTTGTCGAGCTGTTTGACGGCGATACTGCGAAAATTAAAAAGTTGGAGAAGATGATCGCCGAAGAGATGGGCTTCGAGGAAGTTGTTCCTGTTTCAGGACAGACTTACTCCAGAAAAGTGGATGCGCAGGTCGTTGCGGCTTTGGGCGGTTTGGCACAGAGCGCAAGCAAATTTTCGACCGATATGCGTATCCTGCAGAATTTCAAAGAGATGGAGGAGCCTTTTGAGGCGCATCAAATCGGCTCTTCGGCAATGCCGTATAAACGAAATCCGATGCGCTCAGAGCGAATCACTTCTTTGGCAAGATACGTGATCATTGATACGCTTAATCCGGCGTTTACCTCTGCGACCCAGTGGTTTGAAAGAACGCTGGACGACAGCGCAAATAAGCGTATATCCGTAGCAGAGGCGTTCCTTGCGACAGACAGTATCCTGAACATTCTGATGAATGTATGCAACGGACTGGTGGTTTATCCGAAGGTCATTGAACAGCGGGTATTAAAAGAATTACCGTTTATGGCTACCGAGAATATTATGATGGAGGCTGTAAAAAAAGGCGGCGACCGTCAGGAACTTCATGAGAAGCTGCGGACTCATTCTATTGCTGCCGCAAAAGTGGTGAAAGAACAGGGACTTGAAAATGATCTGATCGATCGCATATGCGCAGATGAAAGTTTCCATTTAACGCGGTCTGAGATCGACGGCATCTTGGAGCCGAAAAACTTTACCGGCAGGGCACCGGAACAGGTGGATGAGTTCTTGAAGGAATGTATTTATCCTGTGCTCAAGAAAAACAGGGATATTTTAGGTGAAAGTGCCGAATTATCCGTTTGATTTTTTAGTTGACTTTTGATTCTGCATATTATATAATATTTTTTATGAATATGAGCTAGGTTATAGGCATATCTGCTTTGCAAATATTCGTTGCGTTATACAGTAAACATTGGAGGAGCGGCTCATGAAACGAGTAGGAAAACCGGTATTCTTTATTGTAGCACTTCTTATTGTTGCCTTTACTGCGTTGACTTTTTTTGGTATTCAAACGCAATACGGCGACAATAAAACAGTATACATAAAGGGTCTGGATAACATTCGCTGGGGAATTGACATTAAAGGTGGCGTAGATGTTACTTTTACACCGCCGTCTACCCAGAAAAATGTAACAAAAGAACAGATGTCGGCAGCAGAAGAAACCATTAAACAGAGAATGACAACGCTGAATATCACCGACGGTGAGGTGTATACCGATTATTCAAAGCACCGTATTATTGTTCGTTTTCCGTGGAAAGAGGACGAGGAGGATTTCGATCCTGAAGCGGCGGTGAAGGAATTAGGTGAAACCGCAGAATTGACATTCCGGGAAGGGTATGAAACCGACGAAGAAGGTTTACCGTCCGGAACCACAAAAGAAAATGTCATTTTAACCGGTGATATGGTTACTTCGGCTACTGTCGGTTATGACAGTGAAAAGAATCAGTACGTTGTGCAGCTGAAGTTAGACAGCGAAGGAACAAAAAAATTCAGTGATGCAACCACAAGATTGGCACCTTCCAATGGCGTTATTTCCATTTGGATGGATGATACCATGATTTCTTACCCAACGGTACAAAGTGCAATTACTGATGGAAATGCAGTGATTTCCGGCGGCACATCTGGGTTTACGGTAGATGAAGCAACTTCACTTGCGAATAAGATTACTGCCGGTTCCCTGCCGTTTAAATTGGAGACGGAAAATTACAGCACGATTTCGCCGACCTTGGGCGAAGGTGCGCGTGATGCTATGCTGATGGCGATGGCAATTGCCTTTGTTGCGGTATGTATTTTTATTATTGCAATCTATCGGTTGCCGGGTGTGGTAGCAGCTATCGGACTGCTTGGACAGGTGGCTGGTTCGTTCGCAGCGGTTTCCGGATTCTTTTCGGTGTTTCCGAGCTTTACATTGACGCTACCCGGTCTTGCCGGTATTATCCTTGCGGTCGGCATGGGCGTTGACGCGAACGTGATTACAACTGAACGTATCAAAGAAGAATTGTATCGGGGCAAATCTTTGGACGGTTCCATTAATACCGGATTTAAATCGGCTTTTACTGCGATTTTTGACGGAAATGTTACCATGATCATTATCGCGATGATTTTGATGGGTGCGTTCGGTCCGCCGTCCAGCATCTTCTCAAAAATATTGACACCATTGTTTTTTATGTTTGGTCCTTCTACCGCAGGAACAATCTATTCTTTCGGTTACACCTTGATGGTAGGTGTTATTCTGAACTTTGTAATGGGAGTTACCTGCTCCAGATTGATGCTGAAATCCCTGTCGCGGTTTAAGGCATTCAGAAATCCAGCACTGTATGGAGGTCCAAAAAATGAAGAGAGAGTTTAATTTAGATATTGTCGGGAAAAAGAAAATTTTCTTCACCATTTCCAGTGTCCTTATTCTAATAACGATTCTTGTATCGATTATTTTCGGGGTTAAAGTTGATATTAAGTTTCAGGGCGGTTCGATGATTACGTATTCCTATACCGGAGATATCAATCTTGAAGATACCGAATCATTTATCAAAACTGCTATGGGCAAGGAAAACTCCATTCAAGGCTCCACAGATATTGCTACCGGAACACAAAGCATGATTATTTCGTTAACGGAAAAAGACGGGCTGACTGTTGAAGAACAGCAAAAGCTTACCGAAGAATTGACAAATGAATATAAAGATAATAATCTTGAACTGGTTTCTACTACAAACGTGGGTGCCAGTATCGGTCAGGAATTTTTTAAGAAATGCTGGGTTGCTGTTATCTTTTCGGCGCTGCTGATGATTATCTATATCGGTTTCCGTTTTAAGAAAATCAGTGGTTGGTCTGCAGGAGTTATGGCAGTGGTCGCGTTGCTCCATGATGTGGCAATGGTTTATGCTACTTTCGTTATTTTCCGTATACCGCTGAATGATAATTTTATGGCGGTTGTCTTGACCATTCTTGGTTATTCCGTTAATGATACCATTGTTATTTATGACCGGATTCGTGAAAACAAGAAAATTTATGGGAAAACGCTTAGCGTTGCAGAACTGCTGAACAAGAGTACGAACGAATGTATGGGACGTACTTTAAATACCTCGGCTACAACGATCATGGCTATGATTATTGTGCTGATTGTGGCACTGCTCTTTGGTATTAATTCAATTGTAACTTTTGCGTTCCCGATGATTATCGGTATGATTTCCGGTGTTTACTCGACGATATGCATTGCCGGACCGTTGTGGGTAGTATGGCAAGAGCATAAGGAGAAAAAAGCAAAAAATAAAAAACTTGCCAAAGCGAAAGCATAAAAAATATTTATTCAGTAGACTTGAATGCTTAAAAACGCCTCCTGTCAAAAGGAATATTCCTTTTGGCAGGAGGCGTTAAATTATTTTTATAACATCAAGTTTATGATTTGATTTTGTGCCCGGATCGCTTCCCATCAATAAAGATGATTAAAACTGCAATGAACAAGAGGAATGAGCAGATTAAAATAGCTTTTTCCTGCATGACTTTGATAAAGAAATGTCCCAGAATAGCTCCGAAAACAAAACAACAATTGATACCAAAATAAAGGGCAGCTTTGCGCAATAATGAAATATCTCTGTATTGTAAAAAACGACATATACTTTCGGTACCGCTTCTTAAATTCCCG
The DNA here is from genome assembly GCA_959605275.1 of uncultured Eubacteriales bacterium. Classification (GTDB taxonomy): domain Bacteria; phylum Bacillota; class Clostridia; order Oscillospirales; family Ruminococcaceae; genus HGM13222. The sequence continues at coordinate 19,893 of CAUHFD010000011.1, forward strand.
ATACACATTGTTGTTGCGATAGTGTGTCCGTGAATCGTTCTGAAACTTTGCACCTGCATACCACAAGCCATTGATGTGATGCTGTTTGCCAGCAGATTGAGCGATTGCGGAATAAAGCATACGGTAATCAGACTTAGAATTTCCAACAAAAGAGTAATTTGTTTCCAATGAAACCAAACATTTTTTTGAGATGTTTTTTTCTTTAATAAGTATTGAACTGTTTCAGTGATAATAATTCCCATAGAAAATGCCACTACCGGAACACAATAACTAAGGGCAAGCCCCCATTTTCTTTCAAAAAGATTGATTCCCAATAACAACAGATTGCCGGTCTGAGCGTTTGCAAACACTTTTCCGCGGCATATGTAAGAATATGCATCCATAAATCCACCTGCCAGGGTGATAACAGCTCCCAATTTCATGGTTTCGGATGTTTGCGTTTCGTTCATAGGAACAATGACTCCTTCCGCAGAGTACGGTTAATTTTCGATACGATTTGATATTATGTGGTTTTAAAAAAATACGTTTATAACAATACGATGCTATGTTTATTAGCATCGTATTGTTTTTTCTATTTAATTCCAAACAACCGACAGGTATTTTCTCTGGCTATATCTACCATCTGCTGTGGTGGGATCCCCTTTATTTCAGCTATTTTTGCTGCAGTATGTGCAATCATATCTGATGTACAACGCTTTCCTCGGAAAGGCACCGGCGCCATATAGGGACAATCGGTTTCCAATAAAATCCGATCCAAAGGGATTACTTTCGCAGCTTCTATGGCTTTTTTTGCATTGGAAAAAGTAACAACACCGGTAAATCCGATATAATATCCCATTTTTAAATAAATCTGTGCGGTGTCTGCCGAACCGGAAAAACAATGCAGCACGCCACGGTGATTCCGGCGACTGTTTAATATGTTTATAGTATCCTGTGTGGCATCACGGGAATGGATGATGACCGGCAAGCTCAGTTGATCCGCCAAATCCAATTGTTGACGAAAGACTTTTTGCTGTATAGCAGTATTTGCGTTTTCATAGTGATAATCCAACCCAATTTCACCGACAGCAACCACTTTTGGGTGCTTGGCAAGTTGCGCAAGCGTATCTAAATAGTTTTCCGGAACGTGATCTACTTCTTCCGGATGAATTCCCACACTTGCATAAATATAAGGAAATTGTTCTGCCAGTCGAATCCCGTCCATAGACGAAGGAATATCGCATCCGGCATTTAAAATGTGGGATACCCCGTTACAATGAATTTGCGGAAGAAGAGATTCTCTGTCTTCCGCAAAACGTTCATCATTATAATGTGCATGTGAATCGAAAATTCCTTGCATAATGAGTGAGCTCCTGATTTTAGTTATCTTATTTTGCTTCCTTGTGGGATACTATCGTCTACAAAAATGACTTTGACATCATCATTGGGACAATCGGCTGCTAAAATCATACCGTTGCTTTCTACTCCGCGCAGTTTTACCGGTTTTAGATTTGACACGATAATGACTTTTTTACCAATTAAATCTGTCGGTTGATACCATTTTGCAATACCGGAAACAACCTGTCGACCGCCTTGACCGTCATCCAGTTGCAACTTCAGCAATTTGTCGGATTTTTCCACTTTTTCGCAATCTTTTATCAAAGCGACCTGAAGGCTCACTTTTGCAAAATCCTCAATACCGATTGTAACGCCTTCTACCGGTTCCTTCTCGATTGCTTTTGCTTTCAGTGCCTCTGCTTCTTTTTGCAGTTCTGCCATCATTTTCTTTTCATCAATTCGTGCAAACAGGGGAGTTGCTTTCCCGACGATACTTTCCGGTAATCCGCCGAATTGACTCAGAGAATCATAGGATTTGATGTTGCAGTTAAGTTGTGCAAAAATCTTCTCAGAGGTTTCCGGCATCAACGGAGAAATTAAAACAGCAATATAACGGATGGATTCCAGCAGGTTGTAAAGTACATTATTTAATCTGGATTTTGTGGATTCCTCTTTGGCTAATACCCACGGGGTAGTGTCGTCGATATATTTATTGCTGGTGCGCGCCAGAGCCATGATTGCATCAGCCGCATCGGCAAGGTGCAACTCATCCATGCTCTTGGAATATTGTTTCACAGTATCTAAACAAGCATTAATTAAATTTTGATCAACGTCAAGGATCTCAGAAGGCTTACGGATACTGCCGCCAAAATACTGATTAGTCATGGCAATCGTTCTGTTTACCAAATTCCCGAGTGTATTGGCAAGATCGGAGTTATAACGTGAAATCAGTGTTTCATAGGTGATACTGCCATCTTGTGCATATGGCATTTCGCTCAGTACATAATAACGCAGCCCGTCAACGCCGAACAGCTTGGCAAGATCGGAAGAATACATCACATTTCCTTTGGATTTGCTCATTTTATCGTTGCCGAAAAGAAGCCACGGATGTCCGAATACCTTTTTCGGCAATTCCACGCCCAGTGCCATCAGCATAATCGGCCAATAAATGGTATGAAACCGCAAAATATCTTTCCCGATGACATGAACGTCACAGGGCCAATACTTTTTGAAATTTTCGCTGCTCCCGTCCGGATCATATCCGAGCGCAGTAATATAATTTAACAATGCATCAATCCAGACATAGATGACGTGTTTAGGATCAAATTCAACCGGCACACCCCAAGTAAAAGTAGTTCTGGATACGCACAGATCCTGCAAGCCGGGTTTTAAAAAGTTGTTGATCATCTCTTTTTTACGGGATTCCGGCTGAATAAAATCAGGATGCTCTTCAATATGTTTCATCAACCGATCCTGATATTTGCTCATTTTAAAGAAATAGGCTTCTTCTTTGGTCTTTTTGACCGGTCTGCCGCAATCCGGACAGCATCCGTTTTCCACTTGCGTTTCGGTCCAGAAAGATTCGCAGGGGGTGCAATACCAGCCTTCATATTCGCTTTTATAAATATCGCCTTGATCATAAAGTTTTTTAAATACTTTTTTTACAACTGCTTCGTGATAGTCGTCGGTAGTACGAATGAATTTGTCATTGCTGATATTCAAATTACGATAATTTTCTTTAATACTGTTTGTAATCTGGTCGGCGTATTCCTGCGGTTTAATATGATTCTGTTCTGCCAGTTCCTGTATTTTTTGACCGTGCTCGTCTGTGCCGGTCAGCATAAATACATCATTTCCGATCAGTCTATGATATCGTGCAATTGCATCGGTGAAAATAATTTCATAATCATTTCCGGTATGCGGTTTTCTGGAAGCATAGGCAATTGCGGTGGTGATATAAAATTTCTGTGCCATGTTAAGCATCCTTTCTCTGTTTGAGTGACATTTATCAAGCTTATCATCTTAATAAATTATTATATCAAATCTAAATGATGAAGTCAAACTTTTTACTGTAAATTACTTGACAAAAAATTGTATTTCTATTATACTATATAGGACAAAAAGAGTCGTTTCATTCATTCCATGACATATTTAATCATTTCGGCTTTGTTTCGGGTGATTATCAAAATAATAATATACCTTATCAAGAGCGGTGGAGGAATCAGGTCCTGTGAAGCCCGGCAACCTGCGCGAGCAAGGTGCCAAATCCTGCGGTATTCCGGAAGATGAGGAAATGCTTTGGCGGCACTCGTTTTTCGAGCGCTTATTTTTTTGTCGAAATTCAGAAAAAGGAAGGATATCAAATGTCGAACTATTTATTTACTTCTGAATCGGTTACAGAAGGACATCCCGATAAAATCTGCGATCAGATTTCGGACGCGGTGCTGGATGCTATCATCAGCCAGGATCCTATGGCGCGTGTTGCTTGTGAAACTACGGTTACTACCGGCATGATTATGCTGATGGGGGAGATTACCACAAACTGTTATGTTGATATTCCGAAAATTGCCAGACAGGTTGTTCTGGATATCGGTTACGACCGTGCAAAATACGGGTTTGACGGAAATACATGCTCGGTCATCACCTCTATTGACGAGCAATCTTCCGACATTGCATTGGGTGTTAACAATGCAATGGAAAACAAGTCGGGATCAGGCGAGGATGCAGATTTGACCGGTGCGGGCGATCAAGGTATGATGTTTGGCTATGCCTGCGATGAAACCAAGGAACTAATGCCGCTGCCGATTCATTTGGCACATAAGTTGGCACTGAAATTGACCGAGGTTCGCAAAAACGGCAGTTTGCCTTATTTGCGTCCGGATGGAAAAACGCAGGTGACAGTAGAATACCAAAATGATGTTCCGGTACGAGTGGATACGGTTGTCGTTTCCTCTCAGCACAGTGATGAGGTTTCTTTGGAGCAAATTCGAAGTGATTTGATCGAGATGGTTATCAAGGCGGTCATTCCGGAAGAATTACTGGATGAGAATACCAAATATTATATTAATCCGACCGGCAGATTCGTAGTTGGCGGTCCGCAGGGAGACAGCGGCTTGACCGGAAGAAAAATTATTGTAGATACTTACGGCGGATATGCTCGTCACGGCGGCGGCGCTTTCAGCGGGAAAGATCCGACTAAAGTTGACAGAAGCGCTGCTTATGCAGCTAGATGGGTAGCAAAAAATATTGTTGCTGCCGGACTTGCAAAACGCTGCGAAGTTCAGCTCGCTTATGCTATCGGGGTTGCTCATCCGGTTTCTATCATGGTGGATACTTTCGGTACCGGAAAATATTCCGATGAACAGCTTGCTCAAGCGATTCACCACGTTTTTGATCTTAGACCGGCTGCGATTATCAAACAGTTGGATTTACGCAAACCGATTTATCAACAGTTGGCTGCTTATGGACATATGGGCAGGGAAGATTTAGGTGTCAATTGGGAGAAAACTGATAAAGCAGAAGCGCTGAAACAATATTTTATATAGATAGATATGACAGTTTGTGTGTTTCAGGATACTATTTTAAAAAGACATGGTTTGAAATAAGGTCAATTGTTTTTACAATTGACCTTATTCATGTTCTGTTTTGATAAAAAAATATCAATCTTAGTTTTATCTTTGTATAAAAAATATTGGATAAAAGATTGAATTCTTTTTGAAATTCAGTTATAATAATAATTAAATGTTGTAATTTTCCGATTCGAATGAATGATTATGGTAAATATACAACAGCAAATGCAAACGGAGGGTGTCACAAATGGATTGGGGATTAGCATTGTCAGTTACAGCAACCGGTCTTACGGTCGTTTTTGCCGTTCTGATTATTTTAGTACTAGTTGTAGCATTGTTTGGCAAAATCATGGGTTCGACTACAAATCGAAAAAGCAAAACGCCGGTTGAAAAAAAACAGATTGAAACTTTCGTTGCAGACAGCAGTGAGAAACTGAGCATGGAAGTAGAGGATGACATCGGTGAAGAAGTTGTTGCTGCAATTGCTGCTGCAGTCGCTGTGATGATGTCTTCCGAGGGCAAAACATATCGATTAAGAAGTATAAAGCGAACCGGAAAGAACCGCCCCGCGTGGAGTATTGCCGGTATTCAGGATAATACCAGACCATTTTAGGGGAGGATTGGAAACCAATGGAAGTTTTTTTTGAAAGTATACAGGGATTGATAAACGACAGCGGATTTGTTAACCTTGATTGGAAATCACTGATTATGATTGGTATTTCCTGTGTGCTCGTTTATTTAGCAATCGTGAAACAATTTGAACCGTTATTGTTGTTACCGATTGCGTTCGGAATGCTATTGACAAATATTCCTTGTCCAGCTGAGTTTCAGATTTTCCACATGGATTTTTTTGTAGGAAAAGAGATAGATTTCGGTAAGGTACTGCATGAAGGCGGTCTGCTGGATATTTTATATTTGGGCGTTAAGCTGGGTGTTTATCCTCCGTTGATTTTCTTGGGGATCGGTACAATGACCGATTTCGGACCCTTGATTGCAAACCCCAAAAGCTTTTTGCTGGGTGCTGCGGCACAGGCTGGTATTTTCGTTACCTTTATCGGCGCAATGGCACTTGGCTTTACGCCGGAGGAAGCCGGCGGTATCGGTATCATCGGCGGTGCCGATGGTCCGACGGCAATTTTGGTGGCAAAAGAGTTAGCTCCAGCCTTATTAGGGTCCATTGCGGTTGCGGCATATTCCTATATGGCGTTGGTACCGGTTATTCAACCTCCGATTATGAAAGCTTTGACTACCAAAAAAGAGCGTTCCGTGGTCATGGAACAGCTTCGTCCGGTATCAAAAATAGAAAAGATCATTTTCCCGATATTAGTAACGCTGATTATTTGTTTTGTTGTCCCTTCTGCTACCCCGTTGATTGGTATGCTGATGCTGGGCAATTTGATGAAAGAAAGCGGCGTTGTGGACAGATTGGTCAAAACCGCTCAAAACGAGTTGATGAACATCGTTACTATCATGTTAGGTGTTACGGTGGGTGCCACTGCTACTGCTGATTATTTTCTTACTTGGAATACGATTAAAATTATCGCTCTGGGACTTGCTGCGTTCTGTATCGGTACGGCTGCCGGTGTCCTATTCGGTAAGATTATGTACGTTGTCACTAAGGGCAAAGTAAATCCATTGATCGGAGCTGCCGGTGTTTCTGCCGTGCCGATGGCGGCACGTGTTGCGCAGAAAGTCGGTCAGAAGGAAAATCCGAAGAATTTTCTGCTTATGCATGCGATGGGACCGAACGTTGCAGGTGTTATCGGTTCCGCGGTTGCTGCGGGTGTATTATTAAGTATTTTTGCGAAATAAGAACGGAATAATCCTAATTGTTTGCATTCTGAAGCAGTTAGGATTATTTATTTGATAGGGAACAGCTGACAATGATTATAACATAAACTGCTAGCGCAACGAAGTGAGCAATGTAACAATGTTCTTGAGAATACACGAAATCTTTGATATCGTGTATTCTCAAGGTTATTATATAATATTGATAAATTCCTGCTTTGTAAAGTAAAAGACCAACCGAAATTTTTCGGTTGGTCTGAGCGTGTCGACAAAGTCGACAACGCTCTGGGAAAGGGGACTTTCCCCTCTCC
>CAUHFD010000012.1 GCA_959605275.1 uncultured Eubacteriales bacterium
TTTATTTTTTCTTGCAGGCTCTATTTGGTTTCCCCAACTTTTATTATAGAGCCTTTTTTATTTTGTATATAATAAACACAGAGAGCATGTATTTTTTTACATTTTTCATTTTATGTTTTTTATATTTGATATTGATATCAGTAGTTATATATGATATAATATTTTTGTTAGTATTTATTATTTTATTTACTTTTTACAAACAATTAATAAGATATCCATAATGAAGATTTATATTTTCGCTATATTAAAGGATATTAATAAATCAACTGGATCGTATCATCATAAAAGCCTATAAGATTTTCATATTTATATATCAGTTTGTTGTTTTCCTGAAAAATTTTTGCGGATGATTCGACGCAATGATATCGTTCGTGAAAAAAATGATTTTCAGGTGAATATATTATTTAGCAGGCAGACTGCAAAGGAGAGGATTTTTATGAAACAGCATACCCCCGACACGATTAAAAATATTGCTTTGGTCGGACATGGCGGATCAGGAAAGACTTCATTGGCAGAGGCAATGTTATTCTTCTCAAAAGCGACGGATAGGTTGGGGAAGATTGCTGATGGAAATACCGTTTGTGATTATGATACAGAGGAAATCAAAAGAAAAATCAGTTTAAATATTGCGTTGGCACCCCTTGAGTATGAAGATGTCAAGATTAATTTAATTGATACTCCCGGTCTTTTTGACTTTGCAGGAGGAATGGCAGAGGGTATCCGAGCCGCCGAAAATGTGTTAATTACGGTATCCGGAAAATCGGGTGTTACGGTCGGTGCGAAAAAAGCCTATGAAAAAGCTGTGGCAGCCCATAAGTCCAGAATGTTTTTTGTTTCTAAAATGGATAATGAAAACGCAGACTTCTATAAGGTTTTGGAACAGTTAAAAGCGTCTTTCGGACCATCGGTATGCCCGTTGGTGGTACCTTATGTGGAGGACAGAAAGGTCCAGTGTTATATTGATCTTTTGAAGAGTAAAGCATATCGATATGAAAACGGCAAAGCAATTGAAGTGGATATGCCGGATATTAAACATCGCTATGAAGGCTTGATTGCTGCAATCAGCGAAGCGGTAGCAGAAACAGATGAAAATTTGTTTGAAAAGTATTTTTCAGGTGAGGAATTCACTCATGAGGAATTGCTTCTCGGCGTCAAAAAAGGAATTAAGGACGGCACCATCGCTCCGGTATTCTGCGGCTCTGCAGTTACTTTGGATGGAATTGAAATGTTGCTGCACAAAATCGTGAAATTGTTTTCATCAGCTGAAGACAGCGGGACAGAGACAGCAACCAAAAACGATGGCACTGAGGTTACAGTTCCCTGTACGCAGAATGGATCAGCTGCGGCTTTCGTGTTCAAAACAGTTGCTGATCCCTTTGTGGGAAAGATGTCTTATGTGAAAGTAGTTTCCGGTGTCATCAAAAGTGATCAAACACTTTTGAATATGACAACCGAAACCCCGGAGAAGATAGGGAAAATACTGATTGTTAAAGGAAAAAAACAGGAAGAAGTTTCGGAATTATCAGCGGGTGATATCGGAGTGTTGACCAAGCTCGGAGTTAAAACAGGTGATACTTTGTGTGAAGAAAAATTATCCTGTAAATTTGCAGGATACGAAGTACCTGCTCCGTGCTATACCATGGCAATCATAACCCAGAAGGGTGACGAGAGCAAAGTTGCAAACGGATTACATCGTTTGCTGGAAGAAGATCTTACCCTTGGGTTTGAGGTGAATAATGAAACGCACCAACAGTTGCTCAGCGGTCTGGGCGAACAGCACTTAGACGTTACTGTGGCTAAATTGAAATCTAAATTCGGTGTAAGCGTGACCTTGGAGCCTCCAATCGTTGCCTATCGGGAAACCATTCGAAAAAAGGTGAAAGTAGAGGGAAAACACAAGAAGCAAACCGGTGGTCACGGTCAATATGGTCATGTGTGGATCGAGTTTGAGCCATATGACGGAGAGGATCTGTTGTTTGAAGAAAAAGTATTTGGCGGCGCGGTTCCGAAAGGATTTTTCCCTGCTGTTGAAAAAGGCTTGCGCGAGTGCATCCAAAAGGGTGTATTAGCCGGATATCCGGTAGTAGGATTAAAAGCGACGTTGCTCGACGGCTCGTATCATCCGGTAGATTCTTCTGAAATGTCTTTTAAAATGGCAGCTACACTGGCTTATAAAGCAGGTTTACCGCAAGCATCTCCGGTCCTGCTGGAGCCGATAGGTTCTTTGAAAGTTTATGTGCCGGATGCCAATACCGGAGATATGATGGGTGAATTGAACAAACGGCGTGGCAGAGTGTTGGGAATGACGCCTCAGGGGAACGATATGACTTTGATCGAGGCGGAAGCACCTATCAGTGAGATGCACGATTTTACTACTTTGGTACGTCAAATGACACAAGGAAGCGGTTGGTTTACCTTTGTGTTCGAGCGCTATGAGCAGTTGCCGTCCAATTTAGAGGCATCTGTTATTGAGAACGCCAAAAAATTATTCGGAAACGCATAATCTAATAAACAACTGAAATAAAAAATCCCTTTCTTATTCATTGATGCCTGCTGAACAAATTGACTTGTTCAGAGAGCATTCATTAAGAAAGGGTTTTTTTATTGTGTTGCATAAGCAAAATAAAACACTATATTTTATAGTTATTTCAGATGATTCCAACCGTTTTGCTTGATATAATCGGGGTAATCGAATAATCCGACATTGCGGTCCACGTTTCCGGAAATGCCGGCGACGGTACCTTTGGAAGTGTATTGCCACATGCGGTAAGCGCCTTTATAAGTCGGACCGCCGGTTGTGTAATGGGCAACCCAGACATCAAAAGCGGAAAGTGCAGACATATTCAATTGATTATTCAGCCAACTGGTGCTGGCATATATACCGGGATAATATCCGAGTGATTTGATTTTGTTGCAGAAAGCAAGCGCTGTTTCAGTTCGCTGCGTTTTGGTTAATTTATCGGCACGACCTGTACCGCTCGGTGTGCTGGTAGACATCTCCGTATCAAAATAAATCGGATAGGTTAACTTTTTCTTTCCTGCTGCAGTCCAAGCAGTGTTCTGTTTCGCCTCATTGATCCATTCTACGACTTTGACTGCCTCTTCTTCTGCTTCTGCTTTGGTAGTTGCTTGGGTAAAGAAGTAAAGCCCACAGTCAATGCCTACATTGGTTGCGTTGATAATATTTTGCAAAAATTTAGGATCTTTTGCGATCGTTCCCGCAGAGCCATAACCACGGTATCCGATGCGGATGATGGCAAATTCCACGCCGTCATTTTTCACTTTGTTCCAATCGATATCTCCCTGGAATTTCGAAACGTCAATGCCGACTTTGGAAGAAAGCACACCGCTGCCGTCAAAGTAATAGGTTACACCGTTTGCTGTTTGGTAACCGGTAACCGGCTTGCTGTTTTGGTACAAATAGGTCTTCCCTTCATAGGTATACCATCCGTTTGCAGGAGGATTAAACGGCGGTGCAGAGGAGGTGGTATTGGAACTGCTTAAAACACTGCTTGTATGTACGCTTGAACTGCTGCTTGTAGCGGATGAAGAAATCACAGAAGAAAGATCAGCCCCCGAAGACGGCAGAAGAGAGCCTGAGGAGATAGCAGAAGGAACGGAAGCAGTTGTCGATGAATTCGGCAAGGAAGAAGACTTCGAAGTGGTCACCGATGAACTCGATATGGCAGAAGAAACCGCAATATTTGAAGAAGCGGGAGGAATGATTACGGTGTCTTCCGGCGCCTTGTCGTTATCGGTATCTTCAGAATGGGAAGGTGCCATCGGATCTTCCGGATCATCCAGGCTGCCGACATCCTTGTCGTTATCTACGATAATGAGATTTCCTTTTCCTCCCGAAATACTGCCGGAGAAAACATTGTCTTTCGATTCGCTGCTTGATAACACAGAACTATTATTTTCCGAATCAGTATCAGAGGAAATGGTCGTACCTACGGCAGAAGAAATATTCAGTCCGGCAGGAGTGCTGTCGACGATTGGGCTGCAGCCGATTAAAGTGATAATTGTGCCTGAAATGAACAAAGATGTCAGGGTTTTGGTTACCCCGATGCGCATAGAATTTCTCCTTAAACAAAAATGATTTACAAGGTAAAAGCGGCGGCTACCCAACCTCTTTCCCGTAGTGTAGTGACATGTTTTAAACCGCATTCTGACATCGCGTTCATGACTTCCGACTCTCTTGGCTCAATGATACCGGAACAAAGCAATATTGATCCGCTTTTCATAAACGAGCAAATATCATGTGACATTCGGATGATAACGTCGGCGACAATATTAGCGCAAATCACATCATATTTTCCTTCTACCTTTTCGGTAAGATCACCGCATATCAGTTGAAGCTTGTCCGACACTTGGTTTCGATCGGCGTTTTCTTGTGCAACCTTAACGGCAAGCTCATCAATATCCACTCCGACAGCGGATTTTGCGCCGAGCAACAAGGCGGTGATTGCCAGGATACCGCTACCGCATCCGACATCCAGTATATGGGTTTCGGGGGTGATGTAGTTTTCCAGCAACTGCATGCATAGGCGGGTGGTTTCGTGCGTGCCGGTTCCGAATGCCATGCCGGGATCCAGTGTAATTTTGACATCTTCCTCATTTTGATCACAGCTTTCCCAAGAGGGACAGATAATAATCTTCTTTCCGACCCGAATCGGATGGTAATATTTTTTCCATTCGTTTGACCAGTCTTCTTCTTGTATGGAATCCGTATCCAAGTCAAAAAGAATACCGGAAAGAGCAAGCTGTTCTTTCAGGTAGGCAACAGCTTCTGCCGGGTTTTCTTCCGGGCTGATGTAAATGTGGATGATGGCATGACTGCGATCGCTTTTGAGTAGGTCTTCATCAATTAAATCGATGTGAGCGATTTCTTCCACTTCTGATTCTAAATGGGAATAATCTTCAATATAAATCCCGTAGGGAACGGTCATTTGAGCAATGGCAGCAGCCGTTTCAATATCTTTTACCGGAATTTTAATTTTAATTTCGGTCCAGTTCATTGTTATGATCATTCCTTTCTGAGCTTCTGTGTGTTATTTGGACAAACCATGTGCAAACCAAAATTTTGGATTGCCGCTTGCCGAAAATTACAAAAGCGGAGCATCGCAGGAATGCGGTGCATTTCTTTCATACTGATTTTCCTCATAGCTTTCCGTTTATAAATGTTGACATCATTTATTATACAAAAAATTGTTGATAATTGCAAATGTTTCTTTTTGAAAATGTAAAGAAAAATACTTGACAAAGCATATTACGTCGGTTATAATAATACAGGTGTAAAGAAAAAAGATTTACAGACGTGCTGATCTTCGACAGGAAGGAAATAGCAATGAGCAAGAATCTTGAGATTTCCGTTTTGCTTGATTATTATGGCGGTATGCTGACCGATAAGCAGCGGGACGTGATTGATTTATATTATAATCAGGATTTGTCTTTGGCAGAAATTGCCGAACATGAAAAAATTTCCAGACAGGGTGTGCGTGACAATATTAAGCGCGGCGAGGCATATTTGCTGGAACTGGAAGAAAACTTGCATTTGGCGAAGCAGACGGCATCTCTGTTGGTTTTATTGGAAGACATACAGCACAGAAATCGGGAAATTTATCGCATCAATGAGGAAAACAAATATTCTGCCGAAATTAAAGATAATGCGGTTGTCATAGAGAATAAGCTGAAAACTTTTTTGAAGGAATATGAGTAATCTACGGGAAAGGCGGAGATGCTGGTGGCGTTTGAGGGATTGTCAGATAAACTGGCGGCTGTTTTTAAGCGGCTGAAGTCCAAAGGAAAATTGTCGGAAAGCGATGTAAAGCTGGCGATGCGGGAAGTCCGCTTTGCTTTGCTGGAAGCGGACGTTAACTATAAAGTGGTCAAAGATTTTGTTTCGAAGGTAAGCGAACGTTGTGTAGGAGCAGAAGTTTTGGAAAGCTTGACTCCGGCGCAGCAGGTGATAAAAATTGTAAACGAGGAACTGTGCGCGTTGATGGGCAACGGCAATGCACGGATTCATTTTCCTTCCAAACCGCCTTGCATTGTGATGATGTGCGGCTTGCAGGGAAGCGGTAAAACCACTCACTCTGCCAAGCTGGCAAAATATTATAAAAAAGAAGGCTATCGACCCTTGTTGGTTGCATGCGACGTCTACCGTCCGGCAGCAATCCAACAGCTAAAAGTGGTTGGGGAACAAGCGGGAGTCAGCGTTTTTGAACAGGGACAGATTGATCCTGTTAAAATTGCAGAAAACGCCATTAAGCATGCGAAAGACCACGGCAATGACCTTGTCATTCTGGATACTGCCGGTCGTCTGCATATTGATGAGGAATTGATGAATGAACTTAAGCGAGTGAAAGCATCGGTAGAGCCAACCGAAATTTTGCTGGTAGTTGATGCAATGACGGGACAGGATGCAGTCAATGTGGCGTCTTCTTTTGATGAGGTGCTTGGCATCGACGGCGTCATTTTGACCAAGCTCGATGGCGATACTCGTGGCGGTGCGGCGCTTTCGGTGCTTGCGGTTACCGGAAAGCCGGTAAAATTTGCCGGTATGGGCGAGAAGTTGGATGATCTGGAGCCATTCCATCCGGAACGGATGGCGTCCCGTATTTTGGGCATGGGCGATGTTCTGACTTTGATTGAAAAGGCGCAGACGCAGGTTGATGAAAAAGAAGCCATGAAAATGGCGCAGAAAATAAAGGATAACAGTTTTGATATGAACGACCTGCTGGAACAGATGCGGCAGATCAAAAAAATGGGTCCGCTTAAGCAGATTATGTCGATGCTTCCCGGCGTCGGTAATCAGCTTAAGGATGTTGACGTTGATGATAAGCAGTTATACCGCATTGAGGCGATCATTACATCTATGACAATAAAGGAACGGGAAAAGCCGGCTATTATCAATCCGAGCCGCAAACGCCGGATCGCTGCGGGCAGCGGTACTAGGGTAGAGGATGTTAATCGGTTGCTAAAGCAGTTTGAACAGATGCAAAAAATGATGAAGATGATGGGCGGCAAAAACGGCAAGGGAAAGCGCAGAATGATGATGCCCCCGAACATGTCCGGAATGCCGGGCATGCCGAGATAGTGAACGGTATTTTCCAAGCTTTTGTTTGGTGAGATATAATTTTTTTACAGGAGGTGACAGTAAGATGGCTGTTAAAATTAGATTACGCCGTATGGGTGCTAAAAAAGCTCCTTTTTACCGTATTGTTGTTGCAGATTCCAGATATCCGAGAGATGGTCGGTTTATTGAAGAGTTGGGATATTATGACCCGACGAAAGAGCCTTCCGTTGTGAAGATCGATATGGAAAAAGCGCAAAAATGGATTGCAAATGGTGCACAACCGACCGACACCGTGAAGAAATTGTTGAAAAACAATGACTAAGACGATTCGGATTTGTCCGCAAACTTTAGAATGATGGAGATTTCGTCATGAAAGATTTGTTAGTTACCATAGCCAAAGGTCTGGTTGACGATAAGGACGCTGTTACCGTGACCGTAGACGAGCCGAATGCAGAAGGGATTATTGTATACCATCTGCATGTTGCGCCGGACGATATGGGCAGAGTCATCGGCAAACAGGGCAGGATTGCGAAAGCAATTCGTGTTGTGATGCGTGCCGGTGCAAACCGCACGAATGAGAAAATTGCGGTTGAAATCGACTGATGTACACAATGTCAGGTAAATGCCTTTCGGCTTGTGCCGAAGGGCATTGCTGTTATTGTGTCATTTCTATTGCACGGTTTTGTGAGGAATATATTCGGATCGGGAAAGGAATGGGCAGTCAGGTGAAAAAACAATTTTTGGAAATCGGAAAAATCGTTGCCACTCATGGAATCCATGGAGAAGTACGCTGTCAGGCATGGTGTGATGATGCTGAAATGCTGGCAGACGCGGATATTCTTTACTATGACAGCAAAGGAAAAAGTCCGCTTACTGTTTTGGACGGCAGGGTACACAAAAATGTGGTAATTTTGCAAATAGATGGAGTTACGACCGTAGAAGCGGCGCAGCAATTACGGAATAAGATTTTGTTTATCAATCGTAATGATTTGGAATTAGGCGAGCATGATTATTTTATACAGGATTTAATCGGATTAACGGTAATGGATGCGGATTGCCCTGAAAAAATTTACGGAAAACTGACTGATGTCATGCAAACGGGGGCAAATGACGTATATGAAATTACCGGAGCGGACGGAACCAAGAGGCTGATACCTGCTATCAGTGAGGTCATTCTCCAAACCGATGTCGATAACGAAACGATGCTGATTCGCCCGTTGAAAGGATTATTTGATGATGAGGATTGATATTGCCACTTTGTTTCCGGATATGTGCGAAGCGGTGCTGAACGAAAGCATCATTGGGCGTGCCCGTAAAAATGAATTGGTAACACTTTACTGTCATAACATTCGGGACTATACACAAGATAAACATAACCGGGTAGATGATACGCCATATGGCGGCGGAATGGGAATGGTGATGCAGGCAGATCCGATTTTTCGCTGTTACGAAGCAGTTACGGAACAGGCGGGCTCGAAGCCATATGTGATTTACCTTTCTCCGCAGGGAACACCGCTTAAACAGAAAAAATGCCTTTCTTTAGCGCAGCATCAACATCTGTTTTTGCTTTGCGGACACTATGAGGGTGTTGACGAACGGGTTTTGGAAGAAATTGTGGATGAGGAAATTTCGATTGGGGACTATGTCCTGACCGGCGGTGAGCTTGCGGCGTTGGTGTTGGTGGACAGTGTGGTGCGGCTCTGTGACGGAGTACTTGCTTCGTCAGAATGCTTTGAAGAAGAAAGCCATTATAACGGTTTGTTGGAATATCCGCAATATACTCGTCCGGAGATTTGGCGGGACAAGCGGGTGCCGGAAGTGTTGCTGTCCGGGCATCACGCCAACATCAACCGTTGGCGGAGAGAAAAAGAGCTGGAACGAACGTTGTGTAAGCGCCCGGATATGCTTGCCCAATGCGAATTATCCGAATCAGACCGCAAATATCTGGAAGCATTTCAAAAACAGCGATCTGATGAGAAATCGTAAAATGTCTACTAATTCCGTGTACTGTTACAACAATGTTGAAAACTTTTTATATAACATGTACAACTTAAAGCTTTTATTTTCATCTTGAATTGGAATAACTAAGAAAAATCCGAATTTGTTTAAATTTATATACAAAATGTCATTGACGAAGTTTTTTTCTATGATATAATATTATTAGTATCATTGTTTAGGAAAGATCTTTGGGGTATTATGAAAGGTATAGGGGAGTAGATTATGTACGTGAATGAAGTGACTGTTCAGAATCAGGTCGGTTTACACGCGCGTCCGGCTACATTTTTTATCCAAAAGGCAAATGAGTTCAAATCATCAATTTGGGTGGAAAAAGAAGAACGCCGGGTCAATGCGAAAAGTCTGTTGGGTGTATTATCACTGGGTATTGTCGGCGGTACGACGATTCGTATTATTGCGGACGGTACAGATGAGCAGGAAGCTGTTGCGGGATTGGTGAAATTGGTGGAATCCGGTTTCGCCGAATAATACATATTTTCGAATATGTAATACCCCTGTCTGAAACGGACGGGGGTAATTTTATGTCGCAAATCCCGGGAGGAGGTGCTTATGAACCATCGAATTGATTATTTAAAAGACAAGGTTAGTACTTTGACGATGATGCCGGGAGTGTATCTGATGAAGGACAGTACCGGTAAGATCATTTATGTGGGAAAGGCGAAAGCGCTGAAAAACCGTGTATCCAGCTATTTTCGGGAAAATGCCGGACACAACGAAAAGGTGCGGCAGATGGTGCTGCATGTGTATGATTTTGATTATATCGTGACCGACAGTGAATTTGAAGCGCTGGTACTGGAGTGCAGCTTAATCAAGCAATACAATCCGAAGTATAACATCTTGCTAAAGGACGGCAAGGGTTATCATTATATCAAGGTGTCGGAGGAGCCGTTTCCCCGCATTACTGCCGAAAAGATGAAGTCGGAGGACGGGCAGTTGCTCGGTCCTTATACCAGCTCGTTTGTGGTGCGCCAGGCGGTGGATGAAGCAAATAAGATTTTCCAACTGCCGACCTGTCATCGAAAATTTCCACAGGAATTTAAAAAAGCACGTCCCTGTTTAAACTATCATATCAAGCAGTGTATGGGTGTTTGCCGGGGAAAAGTATCACAGGAGGAATATCGTCAGGTCATCGAACAGGCGGTAAATTTCATTAAAAAAGGAAATCAGGACACTGTGGCTGCTTTGAAACAGCAGATGGAAACAGCGGCGGAAGAATTGAATTTTGAATTGGCAGCACGATTACGTGACCGGATCATAGCGATCGAGCGGATATCCGCAACCCAAAAAGTGATTTTATCAGAGGAAAAAGAACAGGATGTCATCGCTTTTACTCAGAATTATCATGTAGGATGTGCGTCTGTGTTGAAGTTCCGCGGCGGAAGATTGGTGGACAAGGATGACATCATGCTGGGGGACATTTTACAGCTTGATGAAACGAAACGGGAGTTTTTGACGCAGTATTATTCCGCCGGCGATCCACCGCCGAAGCTGGTTGTCATAGATGAAGCTTTTGAGGATATGGAATTGGTGGAACAATATTTCACCGGGCTTGCTGGCAAAAAAGTGCGCATTTTCGTTCCCCAGAAAGGGGAACAGCGAAAGCTTGTGCTGATGGCACTTTCAAATGCAAACGAAAAATTGCTGCAGCGGACTTCTCGAACCGGAAAAGAAGTGGTTGCTTTAGATGAGCTTGGCAATATGTTGGGGCTGGTTTCTCCGCCGGATTATATTGAAGCATACGATATCTCCAATCTCGGAGATTCTGCCAGAGTGGCAGGAATGGTTACTTTTGTCAAAGGAAAACCTTATAAGGCAGGGTATAAACGTTTTTCTATCAAGGGTTTCGAGGGGCAGGATGACTATGCTTCTATGCAAGAGGTTATCCGGCGCCGTTTCAGCCGCTATTTTGAGGAGAAAGACCGCACCGGAGAAGGTTTCGGCAGGCTGCCGGATTTGATTTTGCTGGATGGCGGAAAGGGTCATGTTGCCGCTGTTTTACCGGTTATTGCGGAATTCGGGCTTTCCGTTCCGGTGTTCGGCATGGTCAAGGATTCCAGACATCGGACACGTGCGATTGCCAAGGATGGCGGAGAAATTTCTTTTTCGTCTAAGCAAGCCGCTTTTCATTTTGTTACCAATGTACAGGATGAAGTCCACCGCTTTGCAATCAGTTATCAGCAAAAGGTGCATAGTAAAGAAAGTTTTGCATTAAAGCTGAGAGAATGCGAAGGAATCGGAGAGAAAAAAGCGGCGGCTTTGTTGAAAGAATTTCGTTCCAAAGCGGAATTAAAAGCGGCAACATTGGAGCAATTGCAGGAAACGGCAAAATTATCGTCGAAAAAGGCGGCGGCGCTGAAAAAGTTTATTGAGGAGAAAATATAGAAGGGACTGTTCTTTCGTTTCGGAAGAACAGTCCCTTTGGACACAGCAATAAAATTTATCTGCCTACTTGAAAAAGAAATACCATCAGCGGAATCGTGATGATGGATAAAACGGTGGTCATTGCCATAATTTTGGAAGCGTGCGCGGCGTCTAAATCATATTTTGTTGCAAACATAATACAGATTGCGGCGGTAGGGCAGGCGGTTTCAATGAGGTTGCAGAGCAGCACGGTGTCGTCCAGTGGCAATAATCGGAGAATCACTAACATAATCAGCGGAATCAGTAAATTGCGAACGGCTGTGACTGCGTATATTTTTAGATCGGAAAAAGCAGATAAAATATTTGTCTGTGCAATGGCAAGACCGGCTACAATCATGGCAAGCGGCGTGTTCAGAGCTGCCAAATATTCAATTGGAGCAGCAATCAGCTGAGGAAGCGGAATTTTTCCGAAGAAAAGGATCAGTCCGATCACAACGCTGATGATAACCGGAGAAAGCATTGCTTTTTTGACGTCTTTACGGGTGGCGGAACCGGACATTAAAAAGACGCCATGGGTCCATACAAACAGGTTAAATACCGTAATGTAAGCGCTGGCATAAAAAACGCCGGTATCGCCCAATAAGGATTGAATCAGTGGGATTGCCATAAAGGCGCAATTGGAATATATGCCGGCAAATCGGTTGATCGCATTTTGCCGGTCACCTTGTTTCTTGCGAAAGATCAGTTGAGCGATCGCTATGGAAACGATGTTGCTGATGAACGCAAGCAGAAACGACCATAGCAATCCGCTCAGCAAATCCGTTTGAAATTCTTTGCGATAAGCGTTGATAATCACGGCGGGCGTCACGATATACAATAAAAGATTGGATAGCTGTTTTTGACCGGTTTCATTCATCAGTTTGGCTTTATAGGTCAAAAATCCGACTGCAATCAGAATGAGCATAATACATACTTGGATCAATACCGTCAGGGTTAAATCCATTTTATCAAACATCCTTTGTTTTCATTGAATGATATTAGTATAACATCTGCTTTGCTTTTTTACTACAATGTTATTAGTATAATCTTCTTTCACGTTTCGGTCAAGATGGATTGTTCACATATTATTGTTGACTATATTAAAAAAATAGGTTAAAATATTATCGGTATATTTGTTGGCGTCTTGTATTGGCGGCAACAAATCAATTGACAAAAAGTCGGCTGAAGATCAGCAGAATAAATGAAATAGTAAAAGAAAGGCGGGGTATAGCGTTATTTTGCCGGGATTCGGTAATTTTACAACGCTGTTTTTATGATAAAAATTTCCCCTTCTGTTTTGGCGGCTGATTTTGCCGATTTAGGTAATGAAGCACTCAAAATGGAACAAGCCGGCGCAGATATGCTGCATATTGATGTGATGGATGGTCATTTTGTGCCGAATATTTCCTTAGGTATTCCGGTTCTGACCAGTTTAAATAAAAGAACAGACCTTTTTATGGATGTTCATTTAATGATCAGTGATCCGTTTACTTATGCAGAGCCTTTTGTGAAGGCGGGAGCAGATATGCTGACGTTCCATCTGGAAGCCACCGATAGCCCCGAGACGGTTATCGGAAAAATACGGAGTTTAGGTGTAAAAGTGGGGATTGCCATAAAACCCACCACTCCGGCAGATTCTTTGTTCCCTTATCTGAATGGGATTGATATGGCGTTAGTTATGACGGTTGAGCCGGGATTTGGCGGACAAAGCTTTATGTCGGATATGCTGCCGAAAATTGCAGCTTTGCGTCAGGAGGCAATCCGGCAGAATAAAGAATTGGATATTCAGGTGGACGGTGGGATTACCGATGTGACGGCTCCGCTTTGTTTGAATGCCGGTGCGAATGTTTTGGTTGCGGGATCCTATTTGTTCGGAGCGCAGGATCCGCGTGTTGCAATCAATAGCCTGCGGCTAGTCTAAATATTGTGACACTATTTCAATTGCATTGTTTTCAACCAATAATTTGGCGTGCTCTCTTACAATGGAGGATTGAATGGTTCCTTTTCCGATGTAATTGCCGTACTCTTTTACCAGGCTGATGATTTTATTATCCAGTTTAAAATAGGAATAAATTAAAAGCCGATATTTGTTTTCATATAAATAGAGAGCACTTCTCAAAATAATGTGACTGTATTGTTGAAGAAGTCTTGTACAGGTGTCGGTCAGCAGATTGATGTCGTCAAATTCAAACACTAGGGGAGTGTTAAATCCGGTACGTCTCGAAACGGAAGCAGAGGGTTCTGCCTTTTCGTTTTCCAAGGCAATGGTGCAGATATACAACACACAGCCGCCGTTGAGATAAGGGAACGATTCAATAAACAGCTTGCCGTTGTTGAAATCGACGGTGATTTCTTGCTTTATTTGACGAAGCAGTTCTAAAATCACTTGTTTGGTATGCGGATCTTTGTAATCCATATCGTCGTAGGTGATGTCGAAGCTGTCCATATCGGTTTGGGTTAAAATGACTTTGATCGTTTGCGGGTCAATTTGTTCGATTTTCATGATGACCTCCGGTAAATCGTTATTGTATCATAGCCGCCGGATTAAAGCTGACGGAACAAAGACGGTTTATGTATCCGGTAACAACCGGATATTTTGAGCAGAAACACATTGCTCTGAAAAAATTTTCATTTCTCTTTTTAGAAAAAACGGTTATTATATTATATTGAGAAAATTTGAAATTTGTACCAATATACGGATTTTTCTGAAAAATATTTGTGCTGCAGGAATGAATATAAAAGAAAGGCGGTGGATCGGCATTCTCTTGTTAACCTAAGAATGCTGTCTTAACAAAGAGAGACCGGTTTTTACTTTACTATGGATGTTAATTTAAGTAAAAGACGAAAAAATATGATAGATATTATCATCACATTGATCCCACTGATTTGTATGTCAGTTTATTTTTACGGTATGCGTGTAGTGATCATGCTTGCCTTTGCGATATTGCTCAGTGTTGGTCTGGATATGATCGGGAATTTATTGTTGGGACGAAAAAAACCGGAAAAATATGATTTTTCGGCTGTTGTTACCGCTGTGATATTTACATTAATGCTGCCGGCATCTGCTCCGTATTGGATGATAGGTGTCGGAATTTCGCTTGCTGTTTTCGTTGCGAAAATTCCTTTTGGCGGCTTTGAAAAAAATATTTTTAATCCTGCTGCATTTGCGGCGGCTTTTATGGTAATCAGTTGGCCCAAATACATGTTACAATATCCTGCGGTCTTTGCCGATATTGGTTTGGAATCCACAACTGATGTTTTGACAACTACTTCGGCAGACTATATTTTACAGATGGGCGGCGCTCCGAAAATTACTTTCACGGATGCTTTATTGGGTAATTTTTCGGGACCGATGGGAACTACCTGCATTATGGTTATGAGTGCTTGCGCTCTGTATTTGCTGGTACGGGGGACAATGTCATGGCAATTGCCGTTCGGTGCTTTTTCTATGGTCTTGCTCTTTGCACTTGTTTTTCCGCGGGTTACCACCGGATGGTTGGCGTCCATTGTGTATGAATTGATTTCCGGTGTTTTATTTTTCGGTATTATTTTTATGGCATCAGATCCGACTACTACGCCCAAAACAGGTGCGGGAAAGTTTCTTTTCGGTATTTTGCTGGGGCTTACCACTATGTTGTTCCGACGTTTTGGAAAAGCAGAATGCAGTTTTGTGTTTGCACTTTTGTTGATGAATGCTCTGAGCGAATTTTGTGATATCATGGGCAATAAAATTTTTCATAAGATAAAACCGGACAGAAAACCTGCAGCTCAATCCGGAGGTGAAACGGTATGAGTCGTTTTTATACCAAACATAAATCTTTTTTTGATAAGATAGACGGATTGTTTTTGGGCAATACTGTATTAGAAAGAGGATTGGTGGTTGCTCCGGTGATCGTTGCCGCTACCAGCTTAAAAAACAGTGTGGTACTGGCGATTGCTTACGGTATTATTACTTTTTTTACCGTGTTTTTTACGTCTTTTGTTTCCAAGAAGCTGCCATACACGATTCGTGTTATTATTTACGTTTTATTTGCGTCGTTGGTTTATATTCCGACTGAATTCCTTTTGGAGCAGCTTTTTGAACCGCTTGCTATTTATAACGTCGGTATCTTTTTGCCTTTGATGGTAGCAAACTCCTTAATTGTACGTAAAAGTGAAACTCGTTTTTTTGTTCAGAAGAAAGGACCGATGGTTCTTGATTTGCTGTGCAGCGTCATAGGATTTATGTGGGTCATTTGTTTGGTGGGCGCCATTCGGGAGTTGTTCGGAAACGGCACCATCTGGAATATACCGATGCTGGAAGATTCCACTATTCCCGGCTTGCTGCTGCCTTTTTCCGGCTTTATTGTAATAGGATTTATCGCTGCCGGCTTTCAAAAATTCCGAAATTATTTTATGGAGCAAAAAGAAAACTGATTTTAACAGGGGGTGCAAAGTATCGTGCAGGACTTATGGAATACCGTTCTTTCTTTTCTGTCAGAGATGGCAATTTGTGCGTTAATCGCTATATTTGTTGAAAATACGATATTTGCCAGAGCGTTGGGAACCAGCTCGATTCTATTAATGCTTCGGAAAAAGTTTAATCTATTTCTGTTTGGATTGATTTTAACAATTATCACGCTGCTTTCTTCGATTGTGGCGGCGTTATTTATTCCTATGATCAGTGATTTAAAATATAAAAATTATTTGCTGCCGCTGATTTACGTCTTAATTATCGGGGTTATTTATATTTTGACCTTGATATTCTGCGCTCAATTTTTAAAAAAGCAGATGCCGAAAATCAGACCGATGATTCATATGTCGGCATTTAACTGCGCAGTACTTGGCGCATTGCTGCTCAGTACAAATGAGATGCGCAGTACTGCCGGTATGATTGGTTTCGGTCTTGGATCGGGAATCGGTTTCACCATGGCGGCATATTTGATATCAATTGCTTTTGAAAAGCTCAACAGCGAAAAAATTCCCAAAGCATTTCGCGGATTTCCGATTGCAATGATTTATATTGGTATTTTATCACTTGCTTTTTATGGTTTGGTAGGTCATGAGTTGCCATTTTAGCGCTTTGTCATTTTGCAAATATAAGAGGAAAGGGGTTTTATTTATCTGCTTTTGCAATAAATAAAAAATTGGATCTATGGCAAAATACAGGAAGATTAAGAGACATAAAATAAAATACGCACGTCGCCGAAAAAAGAACAGCGTATTGAAAACCGTTTTGTTTATTATTTTGCTCGGTGTTTTAGTGTTTTTAGCTTATAGTGTAGCGGGACCGATCAAGAAATTATTCACCGGTGAACTGACTGCCTCAAATACATCGTCTGTTTCTTCTGTACCTTCCAATTCGCCTTCTTCTGATGTTGCTTCCGATACTTCTTCCAATATTGTACCGTCTGAAACAGAAAACTTAAAAGTGATTGCCATGCCGATTGATACGGCGCTGGATGCGGCAAAACAGGATGCGTTTCTGACCGCCGCAAAATTGAAAGGATATCAGGCTGTTTTAGCGGAACTAAAAGATGATGACGGCGTTATTTATTTCCAGTCTTCGGTATCCTCAATCAACGGAAATAAGGCAATTGCGGAAAATGCGGTGTCAGCGGATGCGCTTGCGAAAAAGATTCAGGATGCGGGAATGGTTCCGGTGGCAGCGGTGCATACTTTTAAAGATAAGATAGCACCGGATAAAACCAAGGATAATACGTTTATGGTGAAAAACAGCACCTATACCTGGTTTGACCGCGCGGCAAGTGATGGCGGCAAGCCATGGCTGAATCCTTATAAGGAGTCTGCAAGAAATTACAATTTAACGATTGTTGAGGATTTGGCAAAAGCCGGTTTTAAAGAAATCATCTTAAAATCGGTGCATTTCCCTGAGATCAATAGCATGAACAAGGCACAGCTCGACACCTCTGTTTCGATCAGTGAGATTCTCAGCCAGTATGTAGCCTCAGCAAAGGAGGTCACTGCGAAATACGGTGCCAAGACAGTGGTTTCGTATGATTCTATCGGTTATTGGGTCGAAAAGAAAGTGACCTACGGAGGAGAAGCAGGCGGTGTGAAAGCCGATGCGATTGCTCCTGTGATTCGACTGTCGGATTATGGAAACAAGCTGACCTTCGGTGAGACGGTTATTGATAATCCGGGTGAAAATATCAATGCTGCCGTCAAAGCAGTTGTTGCGCAAATACAGGCGAAAACGACAGAACAAAAGCCGGAGATCATCCCAATCATTGCTTCCGGACAGAATACGGAGGAAATTGTAAAGGCGTTGACAGAAGCGGGAATCAATAACTATATCGTTGAATAAACGATCTTATTTCTCTCAATATCACTGTGACTTGTTTCGGCAAGCTGCATATAGATATCAGCACGTTTCAGAAAGGGTTTTCACAATGAAGGAAATGGAACTTTACAAGATTTGGTCAGAGCAAACCTTGGAGGACAGAGATTTAAATGAAGAACTGGCTGCAATTGCCGGAGATGTTGATGCAATTAGTGACCGGTTTTATCAGACGCTTGAATTCGGCACCGGCGGACTGCGCGGTGTAATCGGTGCGGGGACAAATCGAATGAATATTTATACCGTTCGGCAAGCCACCCAGGGTATAGCAAATTATCTGAATGCCGAATATCAGAATTCGAGTGTTGCAATTAGTTATGACAGCCGGATCAAATCAGACGTTTTTGCTCGGGAAACTGCGCGGGTTTTTGCGGCAAACGGGATCAAAGTGCATCTTTACGACCGATTGATGCCGACACCATGTCTGTCTTTTGCGGTGCGGGAACTGAAATGTCAGGGCGGTGTTATGATTACCGCCAGTCACAATCCGGCGAAATATAATGGCTACAAAGCATATGGCGAAGACGGTTGTCAGATCAACTTAGAAGTTGCCGAAAAGGTATTGCATCAAATCGGAAAAGTAGATCTCTTTCATGGAGTGAAACTGGTTGATTTTGATCAGGCGATTGCTGACGGAAATATTTCCTATATTCCGGAGGAAGTGACTGAAAAGTTTATGCAGCAGGTGCTGAGCCAGCAGATTAATCCCGGTATTTGTAAAGACTCCGGTTTAAAGGTGGTATATACGCCGCTGAACGGAACCGGAAACAGACCGGTTCGGGAAATTCTCAAACGAATCGGGATACAAAATGTTTCGATTGTCAAGGAACAGGAAATGCCGGACGGGCATTTTACTACCTGTCCCTTCCCGAATCCGGAAATAGCGGAAGCTTTGGACTTAGGTCTCAAGCAGGCAAAAGCGGAAAAGGCAGATTTGCTGTTGGCAACCGATCCCGACTGTGACCGTGTCGGCATTGCAGTGGCTGACGGCGAAGATTTCCGATTAGTGACCGGCAATGAGGTCGGCGCGTTGTTATTGGAATATATCTGCTCTCAGAGAACCAAAAAAGGCACTATGCCGGTAAATCCGTTGACGGTTAAAACGATTGTTACTACCGAGTTGGTGGATAAAATTGCCGCGAAATACGGTGTTGAAGTCCGAAATGTCTTGACGGGATTTAAATTTATCGGGGAACAAATCGGATTTTTGGAGGCAAAAGGAGAGGAAGAACGCTATATCTTCGGCTTTGAAGAAAGCTATGGTTACCTTTCCGGCTCTTATGTTCGGGATAAAGATGCCGTAGACGCTTCTATGTTAATTTGTGAGATGGCTGCTTTTTACAGAAAACAAGGAAAGAGCATTTTACAGCAATTAAACGCACTTTATGCAGAATACGGAGTGTTCTGCCATACCCAGCAGAGCTTTGTGTGTGAAGGCGAATCCGGCATGGAAAGAATGTCGAATATTATGGAACAGCTACGCATTGCGCCGCCGCAAGAAATAGCGCAGTTCGAGGTCGTGGGAACAGAGGATTACGAGAAATCCGAGATCGTCGATAAAAACAGCGGAGTGATTACTCCGATTACTTTACCAAAATCAAATGTGATTGCATTCCGGTTGAAAAATGAAGCCAGAGTGGTAGTCCGTCCCTCAGGCACCGAGCCGAAAATTAAAGTATATTATACTACTACCGGAAAAAATGCAGAGGATGCAAAAAAATTAACAAAGGCTATTCAGGATGATTTTACGAAAATATTGGGATTTTAATGATTTTTAAAATAAATTCAAATAAATCTGCAAAAGCACTTGCTTTTTCGACAGAAATATGGTATCATTAAAAACCGATAGATTTACTTTGAAAGAGGTGATTTTTAATGAAACAGGGAATCCATCCGAATTATGAGGAAACAACAATCACCTGCGCTTGTGGTGAAGTGATAAAAACTCGTTCTACAAAAAAAGATATTAAGGTTGAAATTTGTTCTAAATGCCATCCTTTCTTTACCGGAAAACAGAAATTAGTAGATACCGGCGGACGTGTTGACAGATTTAAAAAGCGTTTTGGTATGGATAAGTAATAACGATTTACTGTTATTGTTGTGAAATCAAACGAAAAGGCGGTGCGCTAAAGCACCGCCTTTCTCATTATTCTTTCATCTATAATGGGGGAGTCAAATGGGATACAGTACAATAAAAGAACCGGCTTCGGCAGAGTTTGTGGAAAAAAAATCCCGTTTTATCGGATATATCGCTCCGGTGAAAACGGCAGAGGATGTGGCATCATTCATAGCAGAGATCAAGCGGAAACATTGGGATGCGACACATAATGTGTCTGCCTATCTTTTAAAAAACGGTCAAAAAAAGTACTCGGATGACGGAGAGCCGCAAGGCACTGCCGGCATGCCGATGCTGGATGTTTTGGAAAAAGAAAATCTGACTGATGTCTGCGTAGTCGGAACACGGTATTTCGGCGGCATATTGCTGGGAGGAGGCGGTTTGGTGCGCGCTTATTCCCATACAGCTAAAATAGCGGTGGATGCGGCACAGATTCTGAACATGGTGGAGTGTAAGGTGCTTTCCGTTACGGTGGATTACGGTCTCTATAATAAGCTTCTTTATGTTTTGCCGGAGTATGATATTAAGGTGTTGTCCTCTGATTATGGGGCTGAAATAGTCTTAAAACTGTTAATAAAAGAAGAAAGATATCCTGCTTTTGAAAAGATGTTTCGAGAAATGACAAATGGGCAGAGAACAATACAGGTTTTGGAAGAAACATTCGACTTTTTTTAACAACCTATGCTGATAACCTCGTTTATGTTTTGAATAGGAATTTGTCGTATTTCTGCTCTATTTTGGGCAATTTATGGATTTTGTGTTTTTTTGTCAAAAAGTTAAAGGGATTTTTGACAAATTGCGGTATATAATGTATGAGAGGAATTTTGAACAGAAACGGAGGAAAGGATATGACAGTTCGGGAACGGCAGATGGAAGAAGAAAAGAGTCGCCTGAGCGAATATGCAGTGTGCTCAGCGGATTCCCGCGGACGGTTATCGGAAGAAAGACCGTGCCCGTACCGTACTGAATTTCAACGGGATCGGGATCGTATTATTCACTGTAATTCTTTTCGCCGTCTGAAACATAAAACGCAGGTTTTTCTGTCTCCACTTGGAGATCATTATCGTACTCGGTTGACACATACGCTGGAGGTTTCCCAGATTGCGCGGACGATTGCCAGGGCGTTGCGGTTGAATGAAGATTTGACAGAGGCTATCAGCTTGGGACATGATTTAGGACATACGCCATTCGGTCATGCAGGCGAACGTGTGCTGAATGAAATTACGCCGTTTGGATACAAGCATTATCTGCAATCGGTGCGGGTAGTACATCGTTTGGAAAAAAACGGAAAGGGTTTAAATTTAACCTATGAAGTGAAAAACGGAATTGCCTGCCATTCTGCCAAGCTGGTTGCAGATACACTGGAAGGCAGAATCGTTAAAATTTCGGATAAGGTCGCTTATATCAATCATGATATTGAGGATGCGATCCGTGCCGGCGTTTTGTCAGAAGCGGATTTGCCCTGGGATGCAGTATATATTTTAGGCAGAAAAAAAAGCGAACGTATTTCTACCATCATTGCATCCATTGTGGAAAACAGCACCGATGATATCCGGATGTCTCCGGAAGTAGAAAAGGCACACCGTATTTTAAAGCAGTTTATGTTTGATTCGGTTTATACTAATCCTGTGGCAAAGGGCGAAGAGGGAAAAGCACAGGGAATCATTGAAAAGCTGTACCGATATTATAGCGATAATGTGGATAAGCTCCCTGCGTTTTTTAAGGAAATAGCCGATCAGGACGGTGTTCCGCGTGCAGTTTGCGACTATATATCGGGTATGACCGACCAGTTTGCAGTGACACAGTTTAAGGAATTATTTATTCCTAAATCATGGAATATCTGAAGCAATGGGAAATCCGATAAAAGGAGGAATGGCGTGAGAAAGATGTTTTTTCGCGCTTCGCTTGTTTTTTGCCTGCCTATGGCGGGTTTACATTGCGCAATGCGCAAACCGGCACAAATTCAATAAGGAATGGTGATTTATATGGCACTGCCGGAAAGTTTTTTACAGCAACTGAAATTAAGCTGTGACATTGAATCTATTGTATCATCTTATGTCAATATTAAGCGGCAGGGGCGGAATCGTGCCTGTCTGTGTCCTTTCCACTCGGAAAAAACACCCTCTATGGTGATTTACAATGATACACAATCTTTTTACTGTTTCGGCTGTGGCGCCGGAGGCGATGTCATAACTTTTATCATGAAAATCGAAAATCTTGAATATATTGAAGCAGTAAAGTTTTTAGCTGACCGGGTTGGTCTGCAAATGCCGGAAAACGGTATGGATGACACGCAGGCAAAGCTAAAGATGCGAATATTGGAGATGAACCGAGAAGCGGCTCGATTTTTTCACAAATGTTTGTCGACTCCTGACGGACAAGCAGGGCTTGCCTATCTGAAAAAGAGAGAATTGTCCAATGAAACGATTAAACATTTCGGACTGGGATTTGCGCCTGACAGTTGGGATAGCTTGCGGAAGCATTTGCACAGTAAAGGATTCACCGATGAGGAAATGTATCGAGGTTTTTTGGTTTCAAAGAGCAGGACGGGAAGCTATTTTGATATTTACCGCAACAGAGTGATGTTTCCTATCCTGGATTTACGCGGTAATGTGATCGCTTTCGGCGGACGGGTATTGGGTGATACAAAACCAAAGTACATTAACTCCAGTGACACTCCGGTGTTTAAAAAGACAAAAAACCTGTTTTGCCTAAACTTTGCCAAAAGTGAATTAAACGGTAGATTGATTTTGGCTGAGGGCTATATGGATGTCATTGCAATGTATCAGGCGGGTTTCCATAATGTAGTGGCAACGCTGGGAACTGCGCTGACGCAGGAACAGTCACGGATTATCAGCGGATATGTGGATGAGGTGATATTGTCCTATGATTCAGACGAAGCAGGGCAGAAAGCAACCAAGCGTGCGGTAGGCTTGCTGTCGGCAGAGGGCGTAAAAACGAAAGTGCTCACCATAGAAGGAGCAAAAGATCCGGATGAATACATCAAAAAATTCGGTGCTACCCGATTTAAGCTATTATTGGACGGTTCCAGCAGTGCTACGGATTACGAGTTGGAAAAACTGAAGGAAGTTCACGACATTGAAACAGCAGAGGGAAAGGTTGGATATTTAAAGGCTGCGGTTCATGATGTGCTCAGCAACATCCCTTCTTCCATCGAACGGGAGGTGTACGCAGGCAAGCTTTCGCAGGAAACCGGTGTGTCCAGGGAAGTCATCATTGCACAGGTAAATGCCGTGATCAAAAAGCAGATTCGCGCCAAGGAGCGACAGGAATGGCGGGATATTCAAAGCGGAAAACAGTTTTATCAAGACAAACTCAATCCACAAAAGGCGGCAAACAAAAAGGAAGCGATCGCAGAAGAACGAATCATTGCCTTTTTGTATAAAAATACAGAATACTGTGATTACTTGCTGCAAAAAATACCGCCGGACAGCTTTGTGACTGACTTCAATAAGCGATTGTATGGTATAATTACCCAAAAAATACAGCATAATATAACATTGGATAGTTTAAGCGGTGAATTGACGCCGCAGGAAATGGGAAAACTTTTCGGATATTTGGCGCATGGTGCAGAACTAAAAAATACAAAAGAAGAGTTGGATGATTATATAGACGTGCTTGTTACGCATAATAATAGATTAACAGGCGAAAAGATTGCCGAAATGAGTTTGAACGATATCAGCGAATTGGCAAAAAAGTTGGAAGCTAAGAAAAAATAAGGATTTATGAAACACTTTTCTGAAAGGGAGAAAATTTTATGGGCAATGAGAAAAGAAATGCGGTTACCGAATTAATGGAGCAAGGAAAAGCGAAAGGAAAGCTTACTACTAAGGAAATCACAGATTTTTTTGAAGAAGTGGACTTTGACGGGGAACAGATTGAAAAATTCTATGACTCTTTGGAAAGCTTTAATATCGAGATCGTGGAAGACTTTGTTCCGGAAACCGATATTGATTTTCCTCTTGATGTTAATATGAATGAAGACCTGGAGGCCTCGTTGTCTACCGAAGGAATCAGTATTGATGATCCGGTAAAGGTGTATTTAAAAGAAATCGGTCGGGTGCCGCTTTTGAGCGCGGAAGAGGAAATTGAACTTGCAACCCGGATGGGACAGGGGGACAATTATGCCAGAAAGCGTTTGTCCGAGGCTAATTTGCGTCTTGTTGTCAGCATTGCCAAGCGGTATGTCGGCAGAGGAATGCAGTTTTTGGATTTGATTCAGGAGGGCAATCTCGGCTTGATTAAAGCGGTAGAAAAATTTGATTATACCAAGGGCTTTAAGTTCTCCACCTACGCGACATGGTGGATCAGGCAGGCAATTACCCGTGCCATCGCTGACCAGGCGAGGACGATTCGTATTCCTGTGCATATGGTTGAAACAATTAATAAGGTGAAAAAAGTAACCAGCCAGCTTTTGCATAAGAACGGCCATGATCCGAGCGCAGAAGAAATTGCCGCGGAATTGGATATGCCGGTTGATAAAGTTCGGGAAATTATGCGTGTTGCGCAAGAACCGGTTTCTTTGGAGACCCCGATCGGTGAAGAAGAAGATAGCCATTTGGGCGATTTTATCCAGGATGATGATGCGCCCGCACCGGCTGAAGTGGCATCGAATACCTTGCTGAAGGAACAACTGGGCGATGTCTTAGGCACGCTGACCGATCGTGAGGAAAAGGTGCTTAGGTTGCGTTTTGGATTAGAAGACGGTCGTTCCAGAACCTTGGAAGAAGTCGGCAAAGAGTTTAATGTTACCAGGGAACGCATCCGTCAAATTGAGGCGAAGGCGTTAAGAAAGCTACGTCATCCGAGCAGAAGCAAGCGGTTGAAGGACTTTTTGGACTAATTGGCAATCATCTCTTGACAAAGCTTGTTGTTTAAGATATAATTTAAGTATATCATTTTGGTATAATTAAAGATGGTTAAATCTCGAAACGGGGGCAAATCATGCATATTACACTGGAAACGGATTATGCGATTCGTATTGTTTTATATCTTGCCAAAACCAATAAGCGGGCAGAAGCAAAAAACATTTCAGAAAATACTGAAGTAACACTTCGTTTTGCCCTGAAAATTTTAAGAAAGCTTGTTGCCGAGGGAATCGTGAAATCTTTTAAAGGCTCTCAAGGCGGTTATGAATTGAATAAAAAACCGGAAGAGATTACTTTAGCGAGTGTAATTGAAACGGTGGAGGGTACATATTATCTTAGCAGGTGCCTGAATCCTGAGCAGGGATGCAATCGGGAAGGAAAAACTTCCTGCAAGGTGCAAAGGGTATTCTCTGAAATTTCTAAGATGGTTCAAACTCAGTTGGAAAAGGTAACCATCTCGCAGCTGATATAATGAGATGATAAAACAGCGGAGAGAAAAGATTCTCTCCGCTGTTTCTTTTGATTAGCTTTAGCGAAAAGAGAACCCCCGGCTATGCCGGGGAGAGTA
>CAUHFD010000013.1 GCA_959605275.1 uncultured Eubacteriales bacterium
GGTCTTGCTTTTGACCGACAGTTTCAACTTATCCGTCTTGAAAGCTGCCTGCGACAGCTTTCTAGCACAATTATCACCTATGTGGTAAGTTGAAACGGTGCCGCGCCCTCGCGGCAGGAGGTCTTACTTTTTGACCGACAGTTTCAACTTATCCGTCTTGAAAGCTGCCTGCGGCAGCTTTCAAGACTATTATACCTCTTTTTATAATTTTTTCCAAATGTATTTTTTTCAATATCAGGGAAAAAATATAAAACAAATACAAGCATTATGAACCAATGCTTCGCTTGAAAGGATGAAAAACTTTGAAAACGAAAAAGATGATATACACTGTCACTGCCGTTTTTATGCTGATGTCTTTTGCGATCAACGGATATTCTGCATATTATGAATGGCCGAATGTCGGGTTGGATACTTCCAATACACAAACGGTGCTCTATGGAGCAAAAAAAGAGGAGGCAGTTTATTTTAACAGCGCCGACCTGGAATTCAAATTAGGTCTGCATGAGGGAGAATTGGTCAGTATTACCGTGCTCTCCCTGCCTAAAGCGGAAGAAGGAAAATTGACCATCGGGAAAACCGATGTAAAACCAAATGACTGCATTACCCGCACACAGATCAACGAACTGGCTTTTGTTCCCGCAAAGGACGCCGCCAAAGCAGAGTTTACCCTGCTGCCCGAAGCCGCCGACAGCGTAAAAACCACTTTGTCAATCAATCTGTATGAGAAAGATAATCTGGCACCGGTCATTGAAAGCGGAAAATTTTCCACTAATAAGAATATGCCGATTCAGGGCACGCTCTCGGTCTATGATCCCGACGGTGATATGGTAATGATAAAGATACTGGAAGCTCCGAGTAAGGGAGATATTCAGTTTAACGGCACCTCTTTTACCTATGAGCCTTATCTGGACATCACAGGCGCCGACACCATGAGTTTCGTCTGTGTAGACAAGCAGGGCAATTACAGTAAAAAGGGAATCATTAATTTTAACATTGAGAAGGACCGCTCGGCATTTTCCTATGCCGATATGCAAAATAATCCTTCGCATTACAGCGCAGCCAAGCTCCATGAAAAAGGAATCCTGACCGGAGAAAAATCAGGGGACACCTACTTTTTCTATCCGTCCGAACAGGTCACCAGAGGCAAATTTATCATTAAACTGATTGCAGCGTTGGGATTGGAAAACCGATTGAGCTCCTGCGTAAACTGCGGTTTGCAGAATGACAGTGAAATTCCGCAATATATGAAAGCCTATGTCAAAGTCGCTAAAGAGACAAAAATTATTACCGAAAAAGTGTTTTATCCGAATCAGGTACTGACTCGCGCCGAAGCAGTCGTGCTGATCGACCGCGCCCTGGATATTCCCGATGTCAAAAATGCGGCTCTTTCTTACTCAGATAAAGCAGATATTCCCAAATGGGCAATTCAGTCCTATATGAATCTGAGTGCATACAAAATGCTGGACTTTTACGACGGGCTTATGAAACCTACAACGGCGCTGCAAAACGACCACATGGCAGATTTGTTGTGGCAGGTATGGAAATATACCGACAGCGTCCGAAAATAAAACATCATTGTTCCGACATTTTATTTCCCCGCTGGCAAAACCTTCCCTCTTGCAATCCCGTCCCTTTTCGGGTATAATAAAAGCCAGACGACGTTGCCGTCTGGCTTTTATTGAAACATTGCTCACTTCGTTGCGCTATCGGTTTATGTTTGAATAAAATCTCAGCCAACAATACCACCCGGTTTTTATTGAAGCATTGCTCACTTCGTTGCGCTATCGGTTTATGTTTGAATAAAATCTCAGCCAACGATACCACCCGGTTTTTATTGAAGCATTGCTCACTTCGTTGCGCTATCGGTTTATGTTTGAATAAAATCTCAGCCAACGATACCACCCGGTTTTTATTGAAGCTTTCTTGAAACAAGAGCAGCATGGCAGCGTAAATTTAAGGGATAAGAAGGGAATGGTCATTACAATGGAACGCAGAGATAAAACAAACTATTATTTGGATATTGCCGAAACGGTACTGGAGCGCGGAACCTGTCTGCGACGTAATTTCGGTGCTATTATCGTCAAAAATGACCAGATCATCTCCACCGGATATGTCGGAGCTCCACGGGGGCGGGAAAACTGTTCCGATCTCGGCTACTGTACCCGTGAAAAGCTGAAAATTCCGCGGGGACAGCGTTATGAGCTTTGCCGTTCTGTTCACGCCGAGCAAAATGCAATTATTGCCGCATCCCGCAACGATATGATCGGTGCGACTCTTTATTTGGTGGGACGGGATGTGAACACCGGAGAACTGGTGCCGAACGCAAGCGCCTGCTCCATGTGCAAGCGTATGATTATCAACGCCGGCATTGACAAAGTAGTCATCCGCAATACCCCGACCGAATATACCGAAATCAACGTGTTGGATTGGGTGCGCAACGACGAATCACTCGAAGGTGTTTTGGGATATTGATGTAATCAACCGGGCATCTGAAAATGCGCTATGATATCAGCACGGTACCGTTATCCGTGACAAAATAGTTATAAGAATTTTTGTCCAAATAATTTTTGCGGGATAAAAGCGTATGCTTGCTATTGTATCTTGCCACGATTCGATCCATGTCGGGTTGAACGCTGTCTGTTACCAACGCAGAATACGGTTGACCGGGAGACAGTCTTCCGCCGCTG
This sequence comes from uncultured Eubacteriales bacterium, assembly GCA_959605275.1. Taxonomy (GTDB): domain Bacteria; phylum Bacillota; class Clostridia; order Oscillospirales; family Ruminococcaceae; genus HGM13222. The sequence goes on from CAUHFD010000013.1 coordinate 2,688, forward strand.
ACGGCAAACCCACCGTCATCACACCGAAAGAGCTCGGTAAATCCAAAATCGATCGAAATCGTTTTGATTTCTTTCAGAGCAGTATTGAAGATCCTCAAATGGCTTTTGATCATATTCGACCTGTCATAGAAGCTGACTGCCAACTCTTCGCTTTTGAGCACGACTAAGCTACACGGAACCAAGTCAAAGGTTTGATATGCCTTTTGTCTGCAATCCGTATCGAGCGTATAGATAAAGCCGTATTCGTGGTTGTCTTCATATGCCTGTCCAAACAAAATAATACGATCTTTCTCGTAATCAAACGCTACGTTAGGATATTGATTTTCTTTTAATGTGAAGATTTGTTCAACTTTTAAATCGTCAGAAAGCTTTGCAAAAAAACGTTTATTGGTACGTAATTCTCCGCAAAGCCATTTTTCCTCATTCACGATATAACTTCGGAGCGGCGCAAAATCGTCGATTCCTTCATAAGTTTTGGTTTCCTCTAATTTGCCTGTGTTGGAAATATGACACTGCATGCACGCACTGGGAGAGCGGGTATAATCCGGAACGAGCGCAAAAACACCGCCGTGATGATCCGGAAAATAGGCGGAATCAATATCACCAAGGCTATCGGCATTCCACAAATTGTCCCCTTTATAATTATAAGCTACCAGCTTCTCTCCGGTATCGATCACCGTCAATTCTTTGGTGAAAAGCTTGATTCGGTTGAATGTTAAGGTGGCTTTTACTTCCCATATTTTTTGGTAGTTCGAATCAAAAAATGCAATATATTGAACATTCTTTACCGGTTTGTTGGCAGAGGAAACCAAAATTCCGAAATCAGCGAATTGTACGTCTCTGATTTCTCCGGTAACGTTTAATTTTTGTTCGGAAATTTTTTCAGGAGAAATATCATTTAACCGTGCATAACTGTCCTGATTGGGCAAGGTGCTGACCGATGCGGTATTGCTGCAAGAAGTAAACGAAATACAAATTATTGCGAATAAGATCATATATTCAAATATCTGCTTTTTCACTTGTTTATCCTCCCTGTCATGTCGCAATTTTGGCTTTGTTTTTTGAATCAGAGTCTGTCATTGCGCCGGATAGGAAATGACAATCTCGGCATTACATTTATACACTATCATGTCAGACCGGCATTGTCAAGGAAAAGCGAGGTTATCAATCAAATTTCGGAACGAAAAATCCGATACAAATGCCAATATTGTTCATGACAGAATAAAACGAGCCGCGACCATGTCAGTCTACGGCTCGTTTATCCATTGTTTTTCAAATATCCCGAATCATTTATGATATTTTCCGTTTCCCGCGATCTGAAACCCGCGGTAAATCTGTTCCAACAGCATCACCCTCGCCATCTGATGCGGGAAAGTCATTTTAGACATCGACAACCGCATTGCACCGGTCTGCTTCACTGCTTCGGACAGCCCGTAAGAGCCGCCTATAATAAAACTAACCGTACTTTTTCCCTCTAAAGGAATTTTTTGCAGTAATTCGCTCATTGCCGGCGAATCCACCAGTTTACCCTCAATGCAAAGCGGAATAACTGCGCCACCCGCAGGCAGCTTGGAAAGGATTCCTTTTCCTTCGCTTTCAATCACCTGAGCAATTTGAGCCGCGGAAGGATTGTCGCTGATTTTGGTTTCCGCCAGTTCAATAATTTGTAGCTTGCAAAAGGCAGACAGCCTTTTAGCATATTCTTCGCAGGCTTTCCGCCAATATTCTTCTTTCAGCTTTCCGATGCAGATCACATTGACTGCCAGCATTACAGCTCGACCACCTTCCCTACGGTCATCCGAGGTGCAATCGAAAGGGTGAAATCCGAATTAACCTTCATACCGTCCGCAACCAGCCGGGAGACCGATGTTTCCAACGCAATTTCGGGTCGGTTGTTTTCCTCACTCAAATGCCCCAGCATAAAATGTTTGACGCCGCGGCTGACCAGCTTATGTATTTCTTCCGCACAATCGCAGTTGGAAAGATGTCCGCGTTCACCCTGTATCCGTTGCTTTAAAAACCACGGATAACATCCGTTGAGCAGCATCTCTTCATCATAATTCGATTCAATAAACACGAAGTCACTTTCACTAATTTGGCAATCCACTTCTTCTGACACATATCCTAAATCGGTAGAAAGAGCAAAGCGTTTCCCGTCACCAAAAGTCAAGCGATACCCCATGCTGTCCACGCTGTCATGGCTGGTGCGAAATGCAGAAAGCTCCATATTCTCAACAATTGCCGGCTTTTTATTAATCTCTTTTAATTTTGCTTTGCTACCAACTGCGTTTTTGGCAATCAATTCTTTCAGCGTAGCGACATTGCCGTAGATAGAAACGGGAATTGTTTCGCTCAGCTTATACAACCCCTTAATATGATCACTGTGCTCATGGGTAACAAACACAGCCCGAATCGCAGAAAGGCTGATATCATGCAGCTTAAGCGCAGACGTTAAACTTCGGATTCCGATTCCGCAGTCAAACAGAATTCCGCTTTCCTGTGTACCGGCATATATTGCATTTCCTTTGCTGGAACTGCAAATCGGATAAATGAAATTCATATTTTTACACGAACAACCTTTCCTTATTAACTTATGATTGCCTCGGTGATCTTACCCAATTCTGAAAAAATGAAGTTTTCTTCATTTTTTCAGAAAGGAGTATTACTTTGAAAAAGAAATCTCTGATAAAAAATATGGCTTTGTCGGTAATTCTACTGATCATTTACATTGCCACTTACCTGTTGGCTCCCTTATGGAATATCTCCATTGACCAGCTTGACTTTTTCACCGCCGCAGGGTGTCTTATCGGAATCTGCTTGCTGCTTTCCCGCATTTCCTACGTTTATTATTACGCCCTGGTGTTATTCGCCTGTGCTGCGCAATATTTCGGCATGATGTTTCGCTTCTATGACCGTTTCCCCTATTTCGATTTACTTCTTCACTTTGGCAGTGGATTTTTACTGACTATGTATGGTGATTACTTCTGCCGATTTTTAGTGAAAAAATGTTCACGTTCAGATATTCCGCGGGTCATTACGGTATTGTTCTCGGTGTTCTTTGCGATCAGCGGCGCCGTGGTCTGGGAGATCTACGAATTTCTCGCCGATCGATTCCTTGGAATGACCGCTCAAGGAATCGGTGTTGCGGACACCATGGAGGATCTGATTGCCGGTTCATTAAGCGCAGTTATCTGCGGAATATTGTTATTCTTTCTGAGAAACGCAGCAAAAAACAAGCGATAAAACAAACGGATGAAAAAGTCCTTTCGCACTCCTTGCGAAAGGACTTTGATGCAAAACGATATCATAACGCCTTCCGAACCGAACTGCCCGGAATAGATATTTTCTTTATATTGGCGCCCAAATTGCGCAATTTTTTCTCAATATCTTCATACCCGCGTTCGATATGATAAATATCCTCGATCTCGGTTGTGCCGTCTGCAGCCAGCGCTGCAATAATCAAAGCAGCACCCGCCCGCAGATCGGTTGCTTTCACCGGTGCACCGGTCAGGTGTCCGGTTCCTTCTACCACAGCCACTTTACCGTCTACTGAAATGTCCGCACCCATCCGACGCAGCTCATCTACGTAGCGAAAACGGTTATCCCAAACACCTTCGGTCACAATGCTTGTCCCCTCAGCTAAAGTAAGCAATGCAGTAATTTGCGGCTGCATATCGGTCGGAAATCCCGGGTGCGGCATCGTTTTCACGCTGGATTTTTGGATCTCACCATGCATAGACACCCGAATACTGTCGTCAAATTCCTCAATGTCAGCACCAATTTTTTCTAATTTCGCCGTAATAGATTCCAAATGCTTCGGAATCACATTTTTCACTAATATATCGCCTTTGGTAGCGACCGCCGCCGCCATATAGGTGCCGGCTTCAATCTGATCGGGAATAATCGAATAAGTGGTTCCCTTCAAGTGGGACACCCCGCGAATTTTAATAACGTCGGTTCCTGCGCCCATAATGTCAGCGCCCATCGAGTTCAAAAAGTTCGCCAAATCAACGATATGAGGTTCTTTTGCCGCATTTTCGATGATCGTCAAACCCTCCGCCCGTGCCGCCGCAAGCATCACATTAATTGTGGCTCCGACCGTAACCATATCAAAATAGATCTGTGAACCGATCAGCGATTCAGCATGTACGACAATCATACCATGATCAATCGCATAATCCGCTCCCAATGACTTAAAACCTTTCAAATGCTGATCAATCGGTCTTACTCCAAAATCACAGCCGCCGGGCATTGCTACCCGGGCATTTTTAAATTTGCCGAGCAATGCGCCCAGCAAATAATAAGACGCACGCATATGCCGTACCATTTCATACGGTACGACCGGATTGGTGATTCTTGTTGTATCAATTTCTATTGTCGATTTATTAATCATGCGCACTTGTGCGCCCATTTCATATAGAATTCTAATAATCATCGAAACATCACTGATGCTCGGTATATTTTCAATAACGCAAGGACCGTCGGACAGAATGGTTGCAGGTATAATAGCAACTGCCGCATTTTTAGCGCCGCTGATTTCTACCTCACCTTTCAGGCTGACGCCACCACTGATCACATACTTTTCCAAGGCGACACTCTCCTTTAGTTTATCGTTTTATAGTATATCACAAAAACAGAAAAAATGGAAGTGTAATTTTTTAGTATTTTTTGTTTTAATTTTTTACTATTTCGATACAAATATTTATCTTTTTCTCTGTTAAGGAAATGCTGATGAAATCCAGTCTGGGTATTGCCAAAGAGTCTCGTTTTTCCAAAAGCAATTTTCTCCGCAAGGAAAAGAACAGGCTGTGATTTGATCAATACTTCCTTTATAGTATGTGCAAAATGCAAAGCGGTCATACCGTTTTTGCCTGCAATCAAAAACATTATTCAAAAACTGCAGAAAAGAACAGACGATATAAAATCGCCTGTTTGCCGATCGAATTTTATGAGTTTATCGTTGTTTACAGTATACTAAAAACAGGAGCTTCTGTCAATGTCAAAAAGGTAACGATTGTTGTCAAACCGATTACAATGAAAACAAAAATATACTCATAATATTTATGCCGACATCGTTTAATGTAACTTTAATTTTTTTAAAAATTTCGGCTTAAAATAATGAAAATACATTCCGATCAAGCGGGTCAACAATATATCATACAGAACAAATACGCCGTTGCCCGCCAGCCAAAAAGCGGCTATCCCCCATTCTCCGAATGCGCCGAAATCCTCCAGCACCTCGGTTATGCCGAATAAATATACAACTGCCAAATAGGAGAGTGCAACCGCCGCATTAAACACCAAAACTTTCAAAATCCATTCAAGCTGCCGCTGTTTTATCCTTTCCAGTATTCCTTTTAAAATCGGATAATATCCGAAAAATCCGGTAAACAAAACAGCCGCTTCCTTATTCGGACCTACCAGCAGTGATAAAACAGCTACGGCAAAATAGCAAAGCAATGCATACCGATAGCCGTATTCAATCACCATGATAATCAGTAAAGCCCCTGCCATTGCCGGCAGCGCATATTCCGCAAACGGAAATATCCCGGTTAAAAACATCAATATAACCGCAAGCCCGGATAGCACTCCGCCGAAAGCGATTGATTTTGTTGTCCGCCTCATTCCGATGCTCCTTCCTTTCCTTGGCTCGGAAACGTTATGCCGTTCAAAACAAAATCCGGAAGAAATACCGTGTTTCTTCCGGATCAGCCTGTTCAAAAATAAGATACTCTCCACTTTGTTAACAACAGGATATCAAATCCCCGCCCATACATTCGCAGCAGCAGTCGGCGCAGATCAATCCCTGACACATACTGCACGCATCACAGCCGCCGGTACGGTTGCTTTGCGGTGTCCGATACGGATGGTCGGGACTGCCACCCATGTTGCCCTGCTTTTGCCACATCATCCGGTTGAGCGCGGCACGATATTCGGGGTTATTTGGATTTAATCGACAGGCAGTATTAAAATGATTCAGCGCATCATCCAGCCATCCGCGGGAAAAGTAGACGCTCCCTTTCAAAAAATACCATTCGGCATCGCGGTTGTTTGCCGGAATCCCGTCAAGCAATTCTTCTGCCTCAACCAGACGATTGGTCTGAATCATGCGGCGAATATCTGACATACCGCTGTTGCTGCCAGTCTGGTCATAATTGCTTTGCGTATAGGCTTGCGATGCCTGTGCCTGCTGGTAGCGTGTATCCTGATACTGAGTCTGCTGTGTCGCCTGCTGGTTAGCGGCGTTCATTCTGCGGGCGTTCATGATTTGGTCAAAAGCTTCATTCAGCTCCTGCATTTTCTGGTTGGCAACATCTGCAAGCGGACTGTCCGCATAATTGTCGGGATGATACTTTTTGGCAAGCTCCCGATATGCGTTTTTTATTTCCTCATCCGATGCCGATTCGCTGACTCCTAATATCTTATAAGGGTCGTTCATCATATAAATCCTCATTTCCTTTTTGAATTTGTTCCGATATTGTACCTTGTGCAATATCGGAACAAATGGAGTGTGAAAAATAATATTTTTCACACTAAAGTTCCTGTTCCTTTCCGTTTTTCCGTTTTGTTTCTCCGCTCAATACCTGTTCCAATGTATTTCTTAAACCAAGATAGATAATATTATCTAATATCGTTTTATATCGTTTTATTTCTAATAATTCATAAGTGTTGGATAATTCACCGGCAGTCAAGTGAATCATACCCACCGCATATTCTTTGGCTTTCGACAAATCGGCGTCCTGCTGTGTGATCCCAAATTTAGATAAATAAGGATTAAAGCATCCCTGTTTTAAGTCCTCCTCAATATCATCCAGCGCGTCAATCAAATAAACCCAACGACCGACCAGATACCCCACTCTGCTCAAGACCCGACGGTTGGTTTCATCGGTCGGTATCAGCTCGGTGATACCGGACAATGCACGTGCCGACGGCTCCGCCGCTGCATCCACGCTGCATCCTTCCTGTTCCAGTTTTCTCTGTCGCTCCATCTGGGAGGCAATGATCTGTTCCATCTGCGGATACTGCTTTTTTGCTTTTTTACGAGCATGCCCGGCAAACGGCATCAGTAAAACCGCTTTGATCTTATCCCCCACGCCGCCGTCCTGATAATTATCTTTCACCTTGTAATAAAGCATCAGCATTGCCGCACTTGCTGAAAAAGCAGAATCCTCGCAAGCGCAGAGACAAGGCTTTTTTTTCAGCGGATTTGCCGCACAGGATTCCCGTTTAAAACCGCGGCACTCCTCTGCAACGCCGAGGGACAGTAACGACAAAAATGCGAAGTCATAGCTTAAAGTCATCCGTGAAAACGGACCGAACGCTTTTCCGAGCTGCTTACATAAGCCGCAGTATACCGCTTTATAGGTGTCATACTCTATCATCTTCAGTTCCGGCTTATATGGTTTAATATACCCAAACAAAAACGTTCCCATTCCTTTCCGGACGTTTGGTCCAAAATCAATCATCCTGATTTGCAGGTTGCAGCAGCCTCGCATCAAATCATCTTTTTTAATCTTAAATTTATTGTAACCCATTGCAAATAAGATTTCATGACTTAAATGTAAATACTTCGCTAACAGGCTATTTATTCTGCTTTCACTAATTGGTATAAAAAGATGATAAGTTTGAATTTCTTTCAAACTCCGCTTTTGTATTTTATCCGCAAATCCGAAGCCGTTTTATCGACTATATTTTCATGCCGTACCGCAATCTGCATAAACAGCCCAAAATAAATTTGTAAAAATAGTGGTATCAGTCTTGACATTTTATCGATAATCTGCGTAAAATAATAAAGAGTATACTTACTCACGAAATATTTTATGCGGAAATATTTGCGAAGGAGGACTTTTTTGTTTTTGTTCATCTTACAGCGCCAGACCGGATTCCGCATATGGTTAACGAGGTGGAAAGTGATCGAGTTTTTCGGCGGGTGCTTTCCCGGCTTTCGGCAGGTCGTAAAATCGTATACAAAACATTTGGGTAACCGAATGTACAAAAATGCGGTTATTGCCATCAGCAAAAGGCAAAGATTATTTTATCTTTGCTTTGTATTTGCTGTTCAAAAAAATGAATCGGAGCGTTAAAAAACGTCTCCAGTAAAGGAAGGAATACTATGTGCGGAATCGTAGGCTATGCCGGTAACCGGGACTCGTCCACTGTTTTGGTTGACGGTTTGAAAAAATTGGAATATCGAGGATATGACTCGGCAGGAATTGCCGTCTTTGAGGATAATGTCATCAAGGTGGTCAAGGCAAAGGGACGGCTGACCGACTTGGAAGAAAAAATGAAAGAGGTCGGCAGACCGAAAGGTCATTGCGGGATCGGACATACCCGTTGGGCTACCCACGGCGAGCCGTCCGATATAAACTCCCACCCCCATGGCAGCAAGACGCTTTCTATCGTACACAACGGAATCATTGAAAACTATTTGGAATTAAAGGAAAAGCTGCTCAGAAAAGGATATACGTTTTTATCCGAAACCGATACCGAAGTGGTGGCAAAACTGCTTGACTATTATTATAAAGGCGATCCTATCGGCGCTGTTTTGCGAGTCATCCAAGCGGTAAAAGGCTCCTATGCGCTCGGGATCATCTTCAAGGATTTCCCGGATAAAATCTATGCCGTACGCAAAGACAGCCCGTTGATTGTCGGATTAGGAGAAGGGGAAAACTTTATTGCTTCCGATATACCGGCAATCTTAAAATACACCAAAAGATACTATTTGATCGATGAAAACGAAATTGTCGAGCTGGACAAAGATCATGTGTCGATCTTCAACCTGGACCGCGAAAAAATTCAAAAAGAGGTTTTCACAGCGGATTGGGATATGGAGGCTGCCGAAAAAGGCGGTTATCCTCACTTCATGCTCAAAGAGATTTTTGAACAACCGGATGCTCTGCGCAAAACAGTGTCTCCCCGCATTCATGATGGATTGCCTGCACTCGAGCTCGGTGCTCTGTCTGACGAATTTGTTAAAAATATTTCTAAAATACATGTCGTTGCCTGCGGCACTGCAATGCATGCAGGACTGGTCGGAAAGAATCTGATTGAGGCAATCGGCAGAATCCCGGTAGATGTCGCCATTGCTTCCGAATTTCGGTACTGCAATCCGATTTTGGATAAAAACGACCTGTTGATCATCGTTTCTCAATCCGGTGAAACCGCCGACACCCTTGCCGCGCTCCGCTTGGCGAAATCGCAAGGCATCCATACCCTTGCCTTGGTCAATGTGGTCGGCTCCTCCATTGCCAGAGAAGCAGATACCGTTCTTTATACTTGGGCAGGTCCCGAAATCGCAGTGGCAAGTACCAAAGCGTTCACCGTACAGATGTCGCTGTTTTATCTGCTTGCTTTTCAATTCGGTATGATCCGCGGCACACTGTCTCAAGAGGAAACTGCGGCTTACTGCAAAACATTGCTGGAAATGCCTGAAAAAATGCAGAACCTGCTGGAGAACTGCGATAAATGCCAATATTTTGCCTCTAAATTTCAGAATGCAAGCGATCTGTTCTTTATCGGCAGAGGACTCGATTATGCTCTTTCTCAGGAAGGTTCCTTAAAACTGAAGGAAATTTCATATATTCACAGTGAGGCATATGCCGCCGGGGAATTGAAGCACGGGACAATCTCCTTGATTACCGATCAGGTACCGGTGATTGCTCTTGCCACCCAAACCAGATTATATGAAAAAATGCTCAGCAACATCAAAGAGGTCACCACGCGGGGCGCGAAGGTATTGCTGATCGCCGATGAAAACTTAATTTCGGAGAATGACAGCAATGTGGCAAAATATATTCTGCCTATCCCATCGGTGGGCGATTTATTCATGCCACTGCTGGCAATCATCCCGCTGCAGCTGTTCGCATATTACACTGCCGTCCTCAGAGGCTGTGACGTCGACAAGCCCAGAAATCTTGCAAAATCTGTTACCGTAGAATAAATGATATGCTGAATTTCCGCGATGAAAAGAGGTTTTTATCTTGACAAAAAAAGAAAAAAGATTCCGAAAAACAAGTACAGAATCATAAAAATCAGTGAGAATGCTTTGCTTGAGTTTCTGTTCGAATCCGTTATTGATAATCAAAAGGAATTTTTTGATGTGTCAGATGAAACCACTATTGTGACTTGCTTTGATATTGATTGGGAAAATAGATCATTTGTTTGTGTCGCACGTAACGAATTAGAGGAAGAAGAGCATTTACAATTTCCGGATATCGACACGGAAAAACTGTTGTTGAAATTAAAAGATACTACCTCCACCTTATATATGGGCAACCGCTATATAGAACTGACTTCCGCAGAAATAGAGGATATCCAGAACGGCGTATCGAATCAATTTACCAAATAAACAGAGCCGCGGGAATGTTCCGCGGCTCTTGTTTTATCTTATGTCGATTTTTAATTTTGATAATGCTTTCCGGAGAGGAGGAAAAAGCACGAGTGTAATCACAACATTACTTACACAATGGATAATATCATGAGGAATACCTGCTACCCACCAGGAAACCGCCGTGCTCCAGCCGCCGATAAAAAAATACGGTATTGCACAAAGTGCGCCGAAAATCAAACCGAAAACCCCTGCAAGCACTGCCCAGAAAATAACACTCTCAGTTTTGCGAAACAGGTAGGTAATCAGTGCAAGCAACGGCCAGAGATACAGATACATAATCCACCATATCCCGAATCCCCACACGATTCCTTCTATCAAGACAAAAACCGGAATGACATAAACGATCTTCCGCCCAAAATAGAGCGTATACAGCATGATCAGCAGCGTCACAAGTTCAACATTCGGCAAAAATGACAATGCAAATTTTGCCACTTCAAGGGTTGCAACCATAACGCCGATCAGCGTAATGTTCTTACTCTGCTGCCGTATATTCAATTTTAAACTGATCCCCGTCTGCTATCGGCTGTTGGTCAATTCCGAAATTGCAGTATTCTCCGTTAATATAAAAGCTCCAATATGCCTTATCCGCAGTGTAATCCGCCCGCAGCCCGTTTATCGTATCCACCATCATGCCGGTTTCCGATTCCGAACCGCTGAACGTCAATCCGTCCGCCTCATCCATTGCCTGACGCAGATATTCTGCATCGGTTTTAACAGTATACGATTTTTCGGTTTTTTGATCATCTACCACCGTAATGCCGATGGTTTTTGTGCCCGCATCCGTCTTCGGCTTTAACGCAAAATACGCAATCAACGCCGCCGCCAACAACACAACCAATACAACTACGCCGATAATCACCTTTTTACAGCTCTTTTTTTCTGTCTGTACCATTTTATTTTCATCCTTTCAAATGATATTTTCTGCAACAAAAAATGCCCTTTTTATACTGATAAAAAGGGCATCGTTGAACATAATTTAATCAGTACCACGTGATTATTTATCATTCATTGCAGGCAGGTCTTCTGGCTCAAACATCAACATTTCTGCCTCCCTTCCCGGAAAAATCCAGTGGATATCATACTTGACAGAAACTCCGTTCTCACAGCGACGGGCTCGCACAGGATTCACACCTGTTTCCCTTTTCATCCGTTTACCTCGCCATTCGGGGCAAACAGACACCTGCAACGTTACTTATTCAATTTTTACAGCACGCCCGTTCCTATCAAATGATCAGACCGTACCGCTGTTCATAACAATCGATAAAAGCATTGTACCACGCGAAACATCAGAGTGCAACAAGCATTTTATACAGCTTTACAACTGCTTTTTGTACTAATTCAACAATGCTATTTGATAAATGCGTCATGAATTGCAGATACTGCTTTATCCGCATCCTTTTTCTCAATCAAAACCGAAATTTTAATCTCGCTGGTGGAAATCATCTGAATATTGATTCCAGCCTCAAACAGTGCTTCAAACATAGTAGCAGCCACGCCGGGATTAGATTGCATTCCTGCGCCGACGATCGACACTTTTGCGACATTCTCTGTTACTTCTACCCGCTCAGCACCCAAATGCTCCAGATCGTTTTCCAAAACTTCTTTTGCGGCAGAAAGCTGAGATATCGGACAGGTAAAGCTGATATCTTTTGTATTGTGTCTGCCGATAGACTGGATAATAATATCCACGTTTACTTTTTTTCTGGACAGATTTGAGAATATTTTAAACGCAATTCCGGGCTCATCCGGCAATCCGATGACTGCTACCCGCGCTACATCACAATCTTTGGCTACACCTTTAATCAACATTTTTTCCATCTTAACTACCTCCTTAACCTTCGTACCGGGTTTTCTTTCCAAGCTTGAAACAACTTCCATATTCACACTGTATTTTTTCGCCATCTCGACCGAACGATTATGCAAAACCTGCGCGCCTAAGGACGCAAGTTCCAGCATTTCGTCAAACGAAACTTCATCTAATTTTTTGGCATTCTTTACCTTTCTCGGATCAGCCGTATAAACGCCGTCTACATCGGTATAGATCTGGCACAGATCGGCATGGAGCGCCGCCGCCAAGGCAACCGCGCTGGTATCCGAACCGCCCCGTCCGAGCGTCGTAATATCATCAAACCGATTCACGCCCTGGAAACCGGCAACAATAACGATATTTCTCTTATCCAGTTCCCGTTCCACCCGCTCGGTATTGATTTTACGGATTCTCGCATTGCCGTAATCAGAGGTGGTTAAAAATCCTGCCTGCCATCCGGTCAGCGCGATCACCGGAAATCCCAATTTTTCAATTGCCATCGCAAGCAACGACATCGAAATCTGCTCTCCGGCGGAAAGCAACACATCCATCTCCCTTTTGGAAGCACCCGGATTGATTTCATTTGCTTTCTCGATAAAATCATCGGTTGTGTCTCCCTGCGCAGAAACCACAACAATGACATTATTTCCTTTCGAATAGGTTTCGGTTACAATGTTTGCCACATTAAAAATCCGCTCTGCATCTTTTACCGATGTTCCGCCGAATTTCTGAACAATGAGTCCCATAACTACATTCCTTTCTATTTTTTCCGGGCATTGCCCGGCTTGAATACCCAATTAATGATCTGTTTCTTCCGAAAGCTTTGCCCCTTCATTATCAATGGACAGCTCCAGTATCTGCCATCCCGATTTGCCGTGACCGTCCAGATACTGACGCACCGCCGGCAAAAATCCCGGTTCATTGCAGGAAACAATTGCCATCAGCGTAGGTCCCGCTCCGCTCAGATAGGCGGCATATGCCCCCTGTTGATAACAATAATCCAAAAGTCTCCGACTGCCCGGTATCAATTCCAACCGATACGGCTGATGTAACAGATCGTTTACCCCGATTTTAAGGTTCTCATACTTCCCCTGCAGCAACGAAGCGGAAAACAACGCCGCGCGGGAAAGATTGTGCACCGCCGTTTTATAGGACACCTCGGCAGGCAGCAATGCACGCGCCGCCTCGGTGCTCATCTCAAAATCGGGTATCAGTGCATAAAAGCGCAGATGCCGATCCACCTTTTGTTTCACCCAATACACCCTGCCGTCGTCTATCGCTGCGGTCACGATGCCGCCCAGCAGCGCCGGCGTCGTATTGTCGGGATGTCCCTCGATCTTGGCCGCCAGATTCACCAAGTCATCGGTAGACAGCGGATGATTCAGCAGATGGTTTGCTCCGGTAAGCCCCGCAATAATACAGGCTGAACTGCTGCCGAGCCCCCTGGTAAACGGGATGTTATTTTCCTGCTCCAAGTGCAGTCCGCTAAGCGGTTTGCCGCAAAGCTGATACAGATGCTTTACTGCGGCATACACCATATTATCTTCTCCCTGCGGCACCGGCACGCCGTCCCGCGAACGGATTTGCAGGTCATCCGCTTCTTCCATCCAAACATAGTTGTACAAGCTGACCGCGAGCCCCATCGAATCAAAGCCGGAGCCCAGATTGGCGCTGGTCGCAGGTACCTGTATTTTTAATCGCACGCCCAGACTCCTTCCGATTTTAGTATTAATAATCCAGCACCCGGATTTTTCCGAGCAGATCAATTCCTTCCGCCTTCAAATCTTCCAATGCTTTTTCCAATTCTCCCTCATTCATGACCTCGGTAACCACCGCAAATTCATTGACTGGCTGGTTGGCGCGGGACAGGAATCGCACCTCACCGAGCTTCGCCGCCACCTTTGTCTTGGCGTTCGGATCGTTCGAAACAAACCGCAGATAAAACGCGATATCGGTTTGGGTATGATCCAGCACATAACTTTCGTGACTGTCCACCCAGGTCAGCGAATTACTGGTATGGGTCGATTTTGCAGCCGCGATAATGTCTGCAACCACCGCGCTGGCGGTCGGCAATTTTCCAGCTCCTTTTCCATAGAACACAACGTCTCCGGTGGCGTTTCCCCGAACGAGAATACCGTTAAACACATCGTCGATGCTGGCAAGTTGACTGTCATGCGGGATAAATGCCGGGCTGACCATGGCAACCAGCATACCGTTATCCAGCTTTTTGGCACGGCCGATCAGTTTGATCACGCCGCCCCAATCCTCAGCGTAAGCGACATCCTCCAAGGTGATTTTGGTGATGCCTTCGGTATGTACCATTTCGGGATAAACATGTTTTCCATAACACAGCGACGCCAAAATACAAATCTTCCGGCAGGCATCATGTCCTTCGATATCGGCGGTCGGATCTTTTTCGGCATATCCGAGCTTCTGCGCCAGCGCCAATGCTTCATCAAAGGGCATCTGCTCCCGAATCATTTTCGTCAAAATAAAGTTGGTGGTTCCGTTGAGAATACCGGCAACCTCATCGATCTCATTCGCCGCCAAGCAATGATGCAAGGGACGTATAATCGGAATTCCGCCGCCCACGCTTGCCTCAAAAAAGAAATTAACATTATGCGCCTTTGCCGTCTCCAGCAATTGCGCGCCCTTTGCTGCGACCAGTTCTTTGTTAGAGGTGACCACGCTCTTTCCCTTTTCCAGACAGGCGGTGACAAATTCAAACGCCGGATGGATACCGCCCATGACTTCGGCTACCACCGAAATTTCATCATCATTTAAAATATCCTGAAAATCCTTGGTGAATTTGTCGCTGTACGGCAGTCCCGGAAATTCCCGCAAATCCAGTATCCGTTTGACCTCCATACTTTGACCGGCTTTCTTCTCGATCACCGCTTTATTCTTCTGCATGACCTCCACAACGCCCGAGCCGACGACGCCATGCCCCAACACTGCTACCTTTGCCATATTCTCATCTCCTATTTTCCCAAAAGGCTTCACCCTGTTTGTTATATCAGTTTTACCTCAATCACACCCCGCAGCGTCCCGAGCTTATCCAGAAACTGTTCAAACGCCTGCTTGCTACGATTCTGCCAAAAAGCCTCCAGCCGAAATGAAATCGTGACGACTGCCACCATATCAACCGGTATGTTTTGATTTACAGTCAGTATATTTGCTCCGTTTTCATACAATTCGGATAATACAGACGATAAAACACCCGGCTCATCCGACAACTTAAAATAGATGGTTTTCGGCTTATCCTGCTGCTCAAAGTCCTGCAAAAATACGCTGTCTTTATATTTATAAAACGCGCCCCGCGACACATCCGCCAAACGACAGGCATCGGCAGAGGATTTTGCGATTCCCTTTGCCAGCAGCAATTTCGCGTGAAGCACCTTTTCAAAAACTTCCGGCAGCACATTAATATCCACCAGAACATACTGCGGTATTTCCGACACCTGAATTCACCCTTTTTCCAAAAGCAAATTGTTCATTTTTAAAAACATCTGTTCACGTATCGTATACAACTATACCATTTTTCGCAGCTTTTCTCAATAGGTAAATTCACTAATTTTAAAATTATTTTAAAAGAGAATAATAAACAAATTTCCCTGCAAAGCGCAGAAAGGATTTCCACCTATTTCCATGATTAACGTCTTCGGTTTGAATCATAATAATAACACATTACAAGTTTTATTGATCTATTTATTTGCGTTTGTAATAATTCTTTGTAATGCACAACAGGCGGAAGTTTTCCGCCTGTTTTTTTTGATATGCCGATTGTGACCGGCGCGCTATATCCGTTTGGTGAGCAGATCAGAATATTGTGCCCGAAAATCATCAAACGTATCATGATCCAGCGCTTCTCTGATTTTTTCCATCAAAGTATTGTAAAAATACAGATTGTGCATCACGCCCAGCCGCATCGCCAGCATCTCATTTGCCTTAAACAAATGATGCAGATAAGCGCGGGAATGGTGACGGCAGGTCGGGCAGTCACATTCCTCATCCACCGGTCTGTCATCGGTGGTATATTTCGCATTCATCAAGTTCCGAATACCGCTCCAGGTGTTCAAGTGAGCATGGCGGGCATTCCGACTCGGCATTACGCAATCAAACAGATCGACGCCTCTGGCTACCGCTTCAATAATATTAGTGGGCGTTCCTACTCCCATCAGGTAACGTGGCTTATCTGCCGGCATATACGGCTCGATCGCTTCGATAATACGATACATTTCGGCAGCGGTTTCCCCAACTGCCAAGCCGCCGATGGCATAGCCGTCTAAATCCAGTTTGGCAATCTCGATCATATGCTTGATCCGCAAATCGTCATAAACGCATCCTTGATTGATGCCGAACAGCATTTGATGCTGATTAATGGTGTCAGACAGCGCATTGAGCCGCTCCAATTCTGCTTTACATCGATACAGCCACCGTGTTGTCCGCTCACAGGACTGTGCTGAATATTCCCATGTAGAGGGGTTTTCCACACACTCGTCAAACGCCATCGCAATGGTGGAGGCAAGATTGGATTGGATCTGCATACTTTCCTCCGGTCCCATAAAGATTTTAGCGCCGTCGATATGAGAACGGAAATATACCCCTTCTTCTTTTATGGTACGCAGCTTAGAAAGAGAAAATACCTGAAATCCGCCGCTGTCGGTTAATATCGGTCGCTGCCAGCCCATGAAACGATGCAAGCCGCCCAGTTCATGTATGATCTTATCTCCCGGACGGAGATGAAGATGATAGGTGTTACAAAGCTCCACTTGACACTTCAAATCCACCAAATCATAGGATGAGATGCCGCCTTTAATAGCCGCCGCCGTCCCGACATTCATAAACGCCGGGGTCTGTACCGTTCCGTGTACGGTGGTGAAGCTGCCGCGGCGCGCAGCACCGTTTTTCTTTATTAATTGATACATGGTAATTCCATCATGCCTTTCCTGATCTTTTTTTAAAAAAGCGAAACATCGATCGAATAGCGGTTCTCTATCAAGAGCTCATGACATCCGTATTTTCGGCACATCTCCAGATTTTTCCGATTTTCCGCGATAAGCGCCGCTTTGGTGCAATCGCTATCGTCAATACGGGTTTCTATTACATTGGCATACTTTAAAATATCATCAAAATGCTGCTCAATATACTCCTCGCTGAAAACAAGGCAAATATGCCGTATTTCTCTGCGGTATGCTTCATCAAAGTCTTGGAGGCAGTCAAAAGGGATATAGCATCCCTCAACGATCAAATTCTGCCGATTCTCAATATTTGTTTTGATGATCTCCCGGACAATGGGCCAAAGGTATTCGGTCAATTCCTCGGTACTGCTGTAAGGCGTCAAGTCGCAGTATCCGCTTCGGATCAACCCCATTTTAAGATGATCGATCGAAAGATAAGGAAATTGATATTTTTTCAGCAATTTTTGCGCCAACACCGTTTTTCCGGTATGCGAACCGCCTGCAATCAATAGAATCATATCTGCCTCCTGGTTTAAAAGAAACGGTGCATCACTGCACTTTGCTGTTTATCACAAAATCGCCATCGCGTCACCGAAACTGAAAAAACGATAGCGTTCTTCCACTGCCGTTTTATAAGCATTCATGGTGTTCTCATATCCCATAAAGGCAGATACCAACATTATTAATGTACTTTCCGGCAGATGAAAGTTGGTGATCAATCCATCCAACACCTGAAACTGATACCCCGGATAAATAAAAATATCGGTATATCCCTCCGCTTTACAGATTTTTCCGTCATGGAAAGACGCTACGCTCTCCAATGTCCGACAGCTTGTGGTCCCGACCGCAATCACCCGTTTGCCGTTTGCTTTTGTTTCGTTGATTAAATCAGCGGTTTCCTGCGGCAGTTCATAATGCTCCGAATGCATGTGATGCTCGGTAATTTCTTTTGCCTTTACTGGACGAAATGTTCCCAGTCCGACATGCAGGGTGACATACCCGAATTTTACCCCTTTTGCCCGAATTTTATCCATCAACTCAGGGGTAAAATGCAATCCTGCCGTGGGTGCCGCAGCCGATCCGAGTTCCTTTGCATACACCGTCTGATACCGCTGCTTGTCCTCCAGTTTATGAGTGATATAATGCGGCAGCGGCATCTCCCCTATTTTTTCTAATGCAGTAAATATGCTCTCAGCACAGGCAAAACGGGCAATCCGGTTTCCGTCCGGTTTCACCTCGATGATTTCTGCGGTCAGCAATCCGCCGCCAAAACTCACCTTTGCGCCTTCCCGCAGCTTTCTCCCCGGCTTCACCAGCACTTCCCAGCAGTCGTTTTCCTTTTGCTCCAACAGCAAAAACTCCACATTGGCGCCGGTATCGGTTTTATTGCCATACAACCGAGCCGGCAGCACCTTGGAATCATTGACTACCAGCAAATCGCCCTCCTCCAGCATATCTACGATATCGTAAAAATGATGATGAGTAACAGCGCCATTTTCCCTGTTCACCCGCATCAGGCGGGAATGGTCACGCGGTTCCATCGGCGTCTGCGCGATCAATTCTTCTGGCAGTTCATAATAAAAATCACTTGTTTGCATTTATTTTCATTCCTTTTTATTCGTTTCACTTTCTGCATGCCGTTCTGACCATATCAAAAAACGGGAGCCTGCACTTCCCTCATGAATTTATGACGTCGTCTTTGTAAAACTGCATTGACAGTATGCGTAACACATGGTATAATGTTTCCAAAGCAGCAATGCTGCTTTGGAAACATTATAATTGAATATTTGCCGCCTTGTGCTCCCGAAAGAATCGAACACCGTCTTTTCGGTACACAAAGGTTATCTTTTTTCCGAAGATAGAGGTTGCGGTTGTTATCAGTAGGGTTTTTGTAAGATCTCCCCGGTCGTCTGAGCATCTCCCGAAAGGAACTACCGCCGAAGAAAGCAGCTTGGGACACTGCTGATCTGGGGCTGTACCGAACAGGTACAGCACTCTCATCATATGATGGGGAGCTATCTTGTTTTTTGTCATTTCAAAAAACATCAATGCTTCTATTATACTGTATGATGAGCCGGTTTTCAACCGGTTTTTTTCATACCTGTCGGTTTATTCCTTTTTTCAGGGAATCAACGCAAAAACGATACCCTTTTCACCGCACAATCTATCCCTTTTGCATAGGATAGATGATTGTGGTGCCCAGCGGTAAGTGTTACAGTCTGAATTTAATTTGTTGGAGGAATCAAAATGAAAACATTTCATGTAGGCATCATCGGCGCAACCGGTATGGTCGGTCAGCGTTTTGCCATCTTGCTGGAAAACCATCCGTGGTTTCAGGTAAAAGTACTCGCCGCTTCAGGCAGAAGTGCGGGAAAAACTTACAAAGAGGCGGTTGGAGATCGTTGGTCTATGCCGGTCCCGATGCCGAAATCAATGGAAAATATGGTCGTTTACAATGCTTCCGAGGATGTTGAAAAAATTGCCGCCGAGGTCGATTTTGTATTCTGCGCTGTTGACATGAAAAAGGACGAAATTAAAGCGCTGGAGGAACGCTATGCCAAGGCAGAGTGCCCTGTTGTTTCCAACAACTCGGCACATCGCGGCACCAAAGATGTACCGATGATCGTTCCCGAAATCAACCCCGAACACGCCGAGATCATCAAAGCACAGCGCAAACGTCTGGGAACCAAGCGCGGCTTCATCGCAGTAAAATCCAACTGCTCGCTCCAAAGCTATGTTCCCGCACTGCATCCTTTAATGGAATACGGCGTAAAAAATGTGCTTGCCTGTACCTATCAGGCAATTTCCGGCGCCGGAAAAACCTTTGAACGCTGGCCTGAAATGGTTGACAACGTCATCCCGTATATCGGCGGCGAAGAAGAAAAAAGCGAACAGGAGCCGCTGAAGATCTGGGGAAAGATCGAGGACGACCAGATCGTGAACGCAACCGCTCCTTCCATTACCACGCAATGCTTGCGAGTTGCTGCTTCGGACGGACATATGGCAGCCGTTTTCGTCAGCTTTGACAAGAAACCGACCATGGAAGAAATCAAGGAAAAATGGGCATCCTTCAAGGGCGTACCGCAGGATCTGAACCTGCCCTCCGCGCCGAAACAATTCTTAAACTATTTTGAAGAAAACGATCGTCCGCAAACCAAATTAGACCGCAACTTAGAAGGCGGAATGGCTGTTTCGATCGGCAGACTCCGTCCGGACAGCCAATACGATTACAAATTTGTCTGCCTCTCTCACAACACGGTCAGAGGTGCGGCAGGAGGCGCTGTTTTAATGGCAGAACTTCTGGCGGCACAGGGTTACATGGATTAATTTCTGCGCATACTATAATAATGGCTGTGAAGTTTCAAAGCAGACAGGATGTTCCGAAATCATCATGCTGTTTGGGGACGGCATGACACAGCAAACATGATTACAGTAGGTTTTTTAGCTAAAAAAAGAAAGGTGGGACGCGAGCAGCCTTTTTGATGCTTATCGCGCAAAAGCTGCTCCTGATGATGAAAAAAAGAATTTTTACCGGTGCGGGTGTTGCAATCGCCACTCCGATGCTGCCCGACGGCTCGATCCATTGGGATGAGCTCGGCAGAATGATCGACTGGCAGATCCAAAACCACACCGACTGTATTGTCATTTGCGGCACGACCGGCGAGTCTGCCACAATGACCGACCAAGAACATATTGACTCGATTCGCTTTGCGGTAGAGCATGCCGCCGGCAGAATCCCGGTGGTTGCCGGTGCGGGCAGCAACGACACCCGCTATGCCGTCGAGATGGCAAAAGAAGCAAAGAAATTGGGTGCAGACGGCATTCTGGTCGTCACCCCCTATTATAACAAATGCTCTCAAACCGGATTGGCAAAGCATTTTGAAATGATTGCCGATGCGGCAGAGTTACCGATGATTTTATATAACGTTCCTTCCCGAACCGGTGTAAATATCTCGTAAGACACCTACAAAAACATATCCGGACAGC
>CAUHFD010000014.1 GCA_959605275.1 uncultured Eubacteriales bacterium
TCATTTCCCGCAGAACATTTTATTATACTTAATTTGATTCGTATTCTGTATTTGGAAAGGAGATTCCCCTCATGGACCTTAGCTTTGGTGCGGTGAAAGAATCCTGCCGTAGAGTAAAAGGGCGTATCAACAGTCCGAAAAGCATTCATCTGCGTCAAAAAATTGACAGGGAGTCCAAAAGCTGGCTGTGGAAATTGATTCGGGCGGTTTTTGTTATTGGATTTTGCTTTGTTATACTCTATCCGGTATTGACGATGATTTCAAAATCCTTTATGCACCAATCAGATATTTATGATAATACAGTTATCTGGATTCCTAAACATTTTACTTTGGAAAATTTGAAATTTGCGTGGGATGGAATGGATTATGTGAAATCATTTTTCAATTCTTTCCTTTTGACACTTTTAGTTACCTTGTTCCAAACCATATCCTGCATGGTGGCAGGATATGGTTTCGCGAGATTTGATTTTCCGTTTAAACGACTTTTCTTTGTTTTTGTGGTTTTCACGATTATTATTCCTCCACAGCAATTAATGATTCCGCTATATCTTCATTTTAAGAACTTTGACTTTTTTGGATTGTATGGACTCATTACCGGAGGTTCGGGTCCGAATTTGTTGGATTCCTATCTGCCGTTTATATTGTTATCGGCAACTTGTATGGGAATGCGAAACGGGCTGTTTGTGTTTATTTTTCGTCAGGCATTTCGATCTATGCCGCGAGAAACGGAAGAGTCAGCAATGGTAGACGGTGCCAATGCATTTCGTACCTTTTTTTCTATCATGATGCCGGGGGCATTGGCTGTTACTGCTACGATTGTTCTGTTTTCTTTTGTATGGCAGTGGAATGATACGTATTATTCCGGTCTTTTCCTGAGTGACTTGAAAACAGTTACGAAAGCTTTTCAGGCATTTAACGGTTATATCAGCAGCGGACGCTTATATGGAGATTTGACCTCTTATAGTTCCGTTTATGATTTCACCGATAAAAATGTTCTTCTTGTTCTTCGCAATTCCGGTATTCTGCTTGTGATGGCTCCGCTGATGATTGCATACCTGTTTACACAGCGGTATTTTGTGGAAAGCATTGAAAGAACCGGATTGGTAGGTTAATGATTTTATTACATACAATTCTCAAATGAGAATTAATAAATTGGAGGTTATTATTATGAAAAAGATTTTGTCAATTTTATCGGCGACTATTGTAACATTATCTCTTTGTGTCTGTGCAAGCATTTCTGCCAATGCGGCAACAAGTGCGTTCGCGGGTGAAATCAAAGCCAGCCCGAAAACAGAATGTCATGATGCGGGCGGAGAAAAACAGATGGGATGGGCTGAAGACACAGCCAAAGGCGAGTGCTATGGTATCGGAAATACGGAACCCGGAGATTATGTTGTGTTTCGTTCCATTGATTTTGGAACGACCGGCGCTTCAAAAGCAACAATCCGCTATTCGTTTTTAGTGACTGATTATTCTCCGCTGCCTTGTACAATGGAACTGTATATTGATTCCGTCACCGGTACGCCAGCTGCCACCTTTGAAATTGAGGATACCGGTCACTGGATTGAAGATGCCGCTATGAATTTTTCTTCCAATTGTAAAATTTCCGCAGGGGTACATGATGTTTATATTAAGTGGAAAAAC
The DNA here is from genome assembly GCA_959605275.1 of uncultured Eubacteriales bacterium. Classification (GTDB taxonomy): domain Bacteria; phylum Bacillota; class Clostridia; order Oscillospirales; family Ruminococcaceae; genus HGM13222. Next base: position 1,645 of record CAUHFD010000014.1, read on the forward strand.
AACACCGGTAGCTTTTTTGGCGTAAGTTTTACAAAAGCTTCCGGAAGCGGTACTACAACCACTTCTTCTCAGAAAGCTCCTGCTGCGTCTACCACAACATCCTCCAAAGCTGTCGTGGCAAATACATCTAGTACAACAGCAAATGTTTCCAGCGAGCAAACAGCATCAGCGGAAAGTACTGTTACAGACAATTCGGCCGTTGAGAGCCAAGATGTTTCTTCGGCAGCGAATATTAGCTCTGTTACCGAAACAACAACATCTTCAGATATAACGACGGGAAACCAACAAGAAGAAAAATCAATTGTTCCGATTGTTATCATTATTGTGGTTGTTGTTCTTATTGTAGCCGGAGGCGTAGTTGCATTGATTTTTATCAATAAGAAGAAATCATAAAAGATATAGAAAATACAATAAACCGTTTGGCGGGAAAGGATTGCTATGATGGAAATTCCAAAGAAAATAGATGCAGTGCAGGCTGCTAAAATGAATCATTCTCTTAAGATTGAAAATGTTCAGATAAAAGCAGGGGCTGTGTATTATGAAGAGACAGCATTGCTGCTAACTGAAAATGGAGATACCGCTTGCTTTTCTTTCCCGGTTTTTTGCTCGGCGGGAATCATTGAAATTACCGAGCTGCACCAACGGAATGATGTTGGTTTTGCATATGAGGTTTATATTGGAGAAACTCCAATATATTTTAGGACCTATGAGCCGATTGCGGATGCGCCTGCAAGCGTGTTTATCAGGATCCCTTCGGAACTTATTTCCGCGAAAAATCTGCTGGTCTTGCGGATAGTTTGCCGAAAAGGACCTATAAGAATTGCTTCGGTTGTACTGCATGATAGAAACATCACAACCTTACCTTCAGAAGATCAAATGAGCGTTGGTTTCTTTTCACCGCGTTTTTGTTGGCATGATATGGAGAAAGATATTGCAGAAGTGGAAAAAATAAAGGCGGATTTTGGAAATCCTTCGATGTTTTCGCTTATGCTTGGATTTGATATTTTTTATATGAACCGGTCAGATAAACAATTAAAAGAGATACTGTCCTATCTTTTGACCGTCGCAGAAAGAACCGAAACAGAACTGTTCCTTGACTATAATACTTGGTGGAGCGGTACGCCGGACGGCCCAGACGGAAAAGGCGGTTATTTTACCGATGTGGAATATAACCAGGTAATTTATGATCCGTTATCAGAAAAATACAGCCTTTCGGTCCCGAATATGTGGTCAAATACACCATGGTATACCATGAACAACGAAACATTGAACAAGATAAGAAATCTTCGTGCCGGGATCGCGGTGGACATTTTACAGCGGTTGCTGGTCGAGCGGTATCAGAATGCTGACAGCATGCCTAAGGTAAGTTTGTTTATCGACAATGAGCCAACTTACTGGGCAAATTTTGCTTATACCGATAGCCCGGATTCCGGCGGTGATTTTTGTCTGGACGCGCATCATGCAGCGGTAAAAGATGGTGTCTCATTGCGAACCGGCGGAAGTATTACCGAACAGCAACGGCTTTGGATGCTGAAAAATTTGAATGATTATATTTGCGGAATTTCCGCCGCATTAAAAAACAGTGCGGATCAGGAATATGCATTTGTTTCAAAAGAGGGTGTTGCTTACAGCAACCGAAATCTGTCAGAACAAATTTATACGCATATTTTTCCGACACCTTGTTATCCTTATTTTCATTTTAAACATCCGCAATGGGAAACACATATTACCAATGATGCCAAGCTTGGATTGGAAAATTGTTTATGGGGCGATCTGCGGATCATGGATTATGCCATTCAGTTTGGCAAGCTGGCGGAAATTAATGCGGAACGCTGTTGTTATCCGGATGATCATACGTTTTTACATATGTATTATATGTATGGCGCAGAGGCCGGAATGATTTTTAATTATTATCCGGAAGACCCTAAAGAAATCAGGGGAATCGGAGAGGCAGGCAATACATTATTTACCGACCCTGACTATGCTTATCCTGTTTATACTTATGATGTATTCTTTGATGAGGCGGAAGCTCCCGGATTGATTAAAAATGAAGGGATTGCCATTCGTCCTTATCGTCAGCGTAAGGTATTGCAGCCGGTAAAACCCGGAAAAGGCAGTATCACTCTAAATGTCGGAAAAATAAAAGATTATCCAAATGGAGCACGACTGGAATTAATGGGATTTGTCAAACCCAAAAACGGGGGTATTACCATATCTGTTGGGAAAACCCCAGAATCTTTCATTTGGGAATATGCGCTGCCGCAACATGACAATACCGATGACGTGATATTAACAGATCTTCCGATTGGCGAATTTGCTCCAGAGGATGACTTATATCTCAAAATTGAAATTACAAGCAACAGCTTTGACGAGGATTGGGCGCAATTAAACTATATATGGAGTATTCGTGTATTGGCACCGTATGAAAAATGCGCGGGGCACACGGATGGATTCCGATTTACTTATGATGAAAAGCGGTCGCTTTCCAGAATGGTAATTTACCGCAGAGAATGCGAAAAAATGATAGAAAAATTTCCTTGGTTGGAAGAAAAGACCAAGATTATGCTTCAGTCGGAACAATATCTATTCGCTTACGAACAAATGAAACATATTTTGTCGGAGAGTAAGACAGCACAGTTTTATATTCGTGAGGAGGGCACACTCGGAAAATATCCGTTGTCCGTTAAAACGACCGCACCTGTTTATCTTACCGTTTCGTCAGAGGAACATGTGTTGACAGTGACCGCTGAGGGAAATGCAGGAGCAGTGATTACGATCTGCGGACAATCCGGACTGAGCATGCGGAAAACAGGAATCAATTGCTGGGTATTGAGCGACGGAGAACAACCTTCGGTTTCATTGGAATTGCAGAAAAAGAACTGCTTGCCGGAGGGATTCGTCGGGCGCTTTCAGCATTGGGATGGAAATAGCGCTGTTGTGCAATCACAGGATATGGAAGCCTTTCAATATCAATCCCAATTTACACTGGAAATAGGTGAAAACGCAGAAATTTGGTTGAAGCCTGAAGAAAACAAGGAATTTTTACCGGCAAGCAGAGATGAAATTGAAGGCGGTGACATGCTGGAAGCCGAAATAAAGGATGGCATTGCAACGGTCTTACGTTTTACCAGAGGAGAATGTCGGGGTGTGATTTTATCAGTGACACCCATGGAATTTGTTTGTGCATCTCATAATGCTTTTATTACGCTTTTAATGGATGATGGGCAGGTACGAAGCTTTGAAATCGGGCGAGAATGTGCATTACAATATTCCGGCGCTTCCGCAGGGGATTCGCTATGCTGCGGAAAAGACGGCTTAGGATTGGAACCGAATGAAAGAGTTGTTGTACGCTATTGCCCATATCAAACGCACGGTCGGATGGCAAGAGCAATTTCTATTTCATCACAATAATAAATATACAAACGGACACGAGGAGGCATCTGTTTTGCACAACATGCATTTAATCATCAATACCCATTGGGATCGGGAGTATCGCTGGTCTTTTTCCGAAACCCAGTTCCGTCTGGCTGAGGCAGTTGATGATCTAATCGATATTATGAATAAGGATCCGGAATTTGCCTATTTCCATACGGACAGTCAGGTTTCCATGTTGGATGATTACCTGGACATCAGACCGGAACGGACAGAAGAGTTAAAAAAACTGGTTGCGGACGGCAGGATCCTGACAGGTCCATGGTATACACTGCCGGCGGAATTTTTGGTAAGCGGCGAAGCGCTGGTGCGTAATCTTTTGATGGGGCATCATTTATCCGAGCGTCTAGGTAAAGTAATGAAAGCGGGATATAACATTTTCAGTTGGGGACAGGTTTCTCAATTGCCGCAGATTTATAGTCAATTTGGAATGGATACGATTATTTTCTATCGCGGAATCGATCAATCCAAACTGGATACGCTTGAATTTAAATGGCAGGCGGCGGACGGTACAGAAGTGCTTGGAATTACTTTTGGGGCATATCACAGACTTAATTTTTGGCGTTTTGTCTATCTGCCTTATATTCTTGGCGGAAACAGCGTCAGTGGAGATAATCACAGCATCGGTAGGAACAATTTAGGAGACGCTTATTTGTCTCATATTAGCGATGAACATTTTGATATGGTAAATCATCAGGTATACAATCAATGCTGTGCTCGGGATTTGGATGCAGCAGAGCAAGGATTATACAAATTGATTGATACGGTCAAGGATAAATCGTCTTTGGAAGATCTGTTGTTTTTACAGGGCTTTGACCAAGAAAATCCTGATCCGATTGTGACGGAACTGGTTCAACGGCTAAATGAACGAATCCATTGCGGTCAGATCAAGATCAGCAGTCTTGAGGATTATATTGCAACAGTAAAGGAAAAGCTGGCAGAACGAGGCATTGACAAAACGCTGCCTGTCCTTTGCGGCGAAATGATGGAAGTGGAACGGGTTGGAGATGCCTTTGGTCCCTTATATAACGGGGTGTTTTCTGCCAGAATGCCGGTGAAGGTTTTCAATTCGAAATGTGAATCTTTACTTTCCGGGTGGGCAGAGCCTGCATCGGTTTGGAGCATGGTACAGGGAAACGCATATCCGTCATTATCTCTCCATAAAGCTTGGAAAGAATTGCTCAAAAACCAACAGCATGACGGCATCGGCGGTTGCCATGTGGACCGTGTGACCGAAACGATGAATGAACGTTTTGCTCAAGTATGTGACATCGGAGAAACGGTTGTAAAGAACGGATTGATGCAGTTGGTAGGGTCAATCGACTGTTCTGCTTTACAGAAAAATCAGATCGGGCTGGTTGTCGCAAATTCCCGCTTTAAACAGCGAGATGAAGTTGTGCATTGTCTCGTAGATATTCCGAAAGACTGGAATATGCGATGGAGCGGAAGCAACCGACGTGATTTCTATTTGCAGGTTAAGGACCATGAGGGAAATACAGTGCCTTGCCAAATTCTTTCGTTGGATGACGATACTGTATTCGGTTATTTGAAATTCGGCAATGTCATCGGATATGAAACAACCCGCTGCCATATTGCATTGGAAGCAAAGAATATTCCTTCTAATGGATATAAACTGCTGACCGTTACTCCTCATAAGTTAAAACAGGCAATAGTAAATCCCATTGCCGACGGTGTTATGACGATGGAGAACAGCAAACTGTATGTTGAAATTGCAGAGAACGGAACTTTGCGGGTAACTGACAAAAAAACCGGACGTGTTTTTGACAAGCTGCATTATTTCGAGGATTGCTCGGACAAGGGCGGACCGCTTCGTTTTGATCCCGCATATGAATCGGGGTTGATGACCTCTTTAACCCAACGGCCGGAAATTGCATTGATTGCAAACGGAGAATTGTCTGCAACTTATCGAATCACATATACATGGGAACTCCCGGAAGAGATTTGTACCGATCTTCATATTCATGTGCCTCATGGATGCGAATGGGTTGATCAAGGTGTGATTCGGAGCAGTGATTAGAGTAAAGCAATTACTATATGTACCGATGTAACGTTGAAAAAAGATTCTTCGCAGGTTGATTTTAATACAGTGGTGAACAATACAGTTCGTGACCATCGTTTGCGTGTGTTGTTCCCGACAGCAATGACTCAGACTACCGTTGGATTGGCAGACTCGCCGTTTGATCTTGTGAAGCGGGAAATTGCGGTTCCGGATTCGACCGGATGGTATGAAGAAGCCACACGTACATGGCCGACAAAATCACTGGTATCGATCGCGGATCACGAAATCAGATGTTCTGTATATCATTGCGGCCTTTCTGAGTATGAAATCACAGATAACAAAGATCGTGCGATCGCTATGACGCTGTTACGGTGTTTTTCTACTGCAGGAAATCCGACGGAGACATATCGTTATCAAGAACTGGCTGAGTGTCAGGGCAAGCACACCTTCCGTTATGCGTTTGATTTCGCCGGAGCCGATATTACCGAATCAGAACTGATGAATCGTGCAATGAATTGGACCACACCACTACATATTGTTCAGACAACTACTCATACGGGAAGTTTTCCGCAAGAAAAGAGTTTTGTTAGCTTGTCCGAAGACAGCGAATTTGTGGTGACTTGTCTGAAAAAAGCGGAAAACAGCAATGCGATTATTTTACGGGGATATCAAGAGTCCGAGAAAGCAGAAAAGGTCACGGTATCCTTTGGATTCCATGTAACGTCTGCGGTGAAAGTTACCCTTGAAGAATTGAAAAAAGAAGGCCTTCCGTTGTCTAATGATTGTGTCAGTTTTGAAGCACGACCCAAAGAAATCGTTACAATCATGCTGAAATTGGGCGAAGCGGAGGAATAATGTATGGACTTTGACTTTTCAGCGTTTCTTGCATTGGAACAGACGGCAGATGGGAATTTTATATCAGGGGAAAACGGAGTTGATAAAATATTAACTCCTATTGACCGAAAATCGGAGTTCATCTTTATGGGTAAATCCATTTTTGTACGGATTTATTCTAACATGCACGATCCTGTTTTATACCAGCTTAAGGAACCGGTATTTCAACCGAAAGCAGAAGCTATCCTGATGGATTTAGATGGAACCAGTGTCCAAAGCGAAGAATTTTGGATTTGGATTATCCAGCGTACTATGCAGCAGTTGATTGGAAATTCCGGATTCCAATTATCCGAAGAGGATATTCCGTTCGTTTCCGGATTCTCGGTATCGGAACATTTGCAATATTGCATTGATAAATATGCTCCCGAACAGAAAATTGAGCAGGCAAGGCGGCTGTATCATGAAATTACCGCGTATGAGATGGACGAAATTTTAAAGGGCAGAGGAAATCAACATGCATTTCGTCCGGCAAAGCATCTGAAAGAATTTTTGCTTGCTTTAAAACGGGAAGGAATCAAAATTGGATTGGTGACAAGTGGATTGTATACCAAAGCGATGCCAGAAATTGTGGCTGCATTCCGAACACTTCAATTGGGAAATCCATTAGAATTTTATGACGCCATTATCACCGCAGGTCAAACATTTGTACCGGGCAAACAAAGCGGTACTTTGGGAGAACTATGTGCCAAGCCACATCCATGGCTGTATGCAGAAACGGCACAGGTCGGACTGGGAGTCTCCAAAGAAAGCACCGGTGTGCTGGGAATTGAAGATTCATCTGCCGGTGTGTTATCGGTTGCATTAGCGGGCTATCCTGTGATCGGAATGGAAGGCGGAAATATCCATGCGGCAGGTTTGGACGGGATTTTGTATCGAAAAAGCCATGATTTGCTTGATGTTTTAAACTGTATATTGTAAATCCCTAAAATCTCTCGGGATTTATTGATATAGAATTTTTGCCGAAAAAGCGGATTGTTTTCTCAAGCGATGCTTTTGTATGTTTGATCCGAAATAGTGAGCCGTATTCATAAAGATGAAACATACAAAATAAGAAAGGAATGATTATAAAATGAATAAGAGAATTGTCCTCTCCAGTGTTATTGCTGTCGTAATTGTAATTGCCTTGATTATAGGGGCTTTTGCAATATTTGCCAGCATAAAGCCAAACAAATCCGTGTTGAAAAACAACAGCACTACCGGTTCCTCTGATTCGTCGGAGAACTCGGATCCTTCAAGTGAAAGCGGGGATGTTTCATCAGATATCAGTTCAGATGACGTGAGTTCTGACCAGGAAAGTAATAGTTCCGTAAACGGCGGAAATGGAAACGGTTCATCCAGTAAACCGGGCGGAAACGGTACCATAACTGAGGACATTAAAGCAAGCAACAGAATGGCTAATCTTGCAGAAACCGCTGTAAAAACGACCGGTAAGTCTTCGGTTGTTACCGTATCCTCAACTTTATGGACCGATGCTGAAAAATATACTTGCCGCACCATGACCGGAAAAAACAGCAGCATTTCTTTTGCCATTTCCGGATTGAGTGCTAACAAGGATCTGACGCTGGAAGTAGAAGAAATCCATCAGCGCACAGATGAAGTGTTTGCCTATACAGTAACGGTAAACGGCAAAGAAGTTTATTTTCGTACTTATGATCCTTCTTCAGACGGAACGAATCACTACTTCATTCCGGTTGACGGAAGTTTAATTGGCTCAAACGGAAAGGCGAATGTTACCTTTACGAACTATCATTCTTCCACTGTGCGTTTTGCAAGAGTTTGGGGATATTCTGATATGGATGCGGCTCTTAAAGCTGAGGGAGTAAGTCGTAAAATGTCTGTTGCCTTGCTCGCACCTGACCTTACTTATAATCTGTCATCTGATAAAGTAACCATTAACAGATTAATCCAGCAGTTTGGCAACTCTGACATGTATGAGGTTTCTTTTGCATTGGAGCTAAGTTATGTTTCTCAGGGAATCACAGCTCTGCACAACAAAATAGACTATTTAATGCAGCTTTCGGCAGAAACCGGAACATCTTTCCATCTTGGTATGAATTCATGGTGGGCAGGAACACCGGACGGACCGGATGGGCTCGGTGGATTTTTCAGCGATATTCTTTACCATCAGGTCGTATTTGATCCGTTGAATATTGACGGTCGTGGATTTTGGAAATTATCTACTCCGAATACATGGTCGAATGTGCCTTGGCTTACCATGAATAATAAGACTTATAATCAAGCACGTAATTACCGTTTAAAAGAGGTCACCTCCTATATTCAGCGGAAAGTTGCCGAATATCGAGTACAGGGAGGTAAACAGCCTGAAATCGGAATTTATATGGAAAATGAACCGGTTTATTGGCCTTATTATGCTTTTAACGCATCTCCTGAGGCGGCGGGCGATTTTAACGCTTCCGTGATTGCAGCAGCAAAAGCAGACGGTGTAACCTTGAATCCAGAGGATGGTTTGTCGACAGCGGAGAAACAGTGGATGTATAAAAACCTTCGCACCTATATCGCGCAAGAAGGAGCAGCGGTTGCAGAGGGATATCAATTTGACGCTGTGGTAGTAAATAACGGAAAGGTCACTTTACCTACCAGTCAGCAAATAGAAAATGCATATACTCATATGTTCCCGGATAAGACCTTCCCAATAAATGATAATAACTATTCTGCTTGGGAAACACATGCTATTTCGACGCTGCGGTTTGGCGGAGAGTGGGCTTCGGATCTGAATGATGAGCGTGTTTTGGATTATATTGCAGCGCTTGGAAAATTCAGTGATGTTAATGCAGAACGCAGTTCTATGTCGGATTATTCGTTGCTTCCACAGGCATACTTGTATGGCGCAGACCATGTGACAATTTATAATTTTAAGCCCTCAGATGCTTCTCACTATAAGTCTGCCGGAAATAAAACCGATGTGCTTAAGACGGTTGAAAATTACGATAGAGAGATTATGTCTTATCATTTTATGAGCGCAGACAGCTTGAAAACCGGCAATGTGCTTGTAGAGGCAGTAGACGTACAAAGAACTGCGCTGGGAGAAAATTACGTTGCCGGTCCGACCAATAAATTTGCTAAAGGAGGAAGTCTGACATTTAAAGTTGACAACAAGGGTACGGCTCTCTCCAACGGTCTTGTTTTTGAGATTAACGGTCGTATTCTGAGTGATCTGGCTCCTGCGGCAAAGATGACTGTTTATGCGGGATCATCTGCGTCCGATTTACAGGAGGTTACTCAGCTTAAGCTTTTAAATCCGAATAAGATTGATTTGTCCGATTATATTGATAAAAGTAAGTCTGTAGCATATGTAAAAATTCAGATGTCGGCAACCAATGCAAGCTTTACGGATTGGGTTTCGATCTCGTCTGTTAAAGCTTATACAAAATGGGATAAAGAATCGGGAAGTACAAACAAAACGGAGTATACTTATCAGCAGCTCCGCAATCGAAATTTATTTATGGGCTACCGTGCGGATTGTGAACGTTTGTTGCAAACTTATCTTGATCGTGCAGGAAAAGACAGTGTTTATCAACGTGCTTGCGATTTGTATAACAATCAAAAATATGTTTCTGCTTATAATCTTCTGACTTCCAATATCAGCGAAACATTGCCGGCTAGATATATGGTTGCCGGCAGTGGAAAACTTGGTAAATACAACATTTCACTGGAACTCGGAGATAAAAACAATAGTGTATATGTTGAACTGACTAAAGCGGCTGCGGAGAATTATGTTTTCACTTTATCTTCTTATGATAATATGACTGTGAAAGCAACTTTTAGCGGCTTGACAAACGGAACATATTATAAACTTAATGCTTTAGAAAACGGAAAATTTGAGTTAGTAAAATCATCATCTGCATCAGGGGCGGTCAAAGCAACTAACAAACAAGCAACATTTACAATTTCGCTGGGTGCTACTTCCTCTATAAAGAAATTACCGTCTTCTTTTGAAGCAAAGGCTTATTCAGACGGCAGTATCAGCGCTATTAAAGTGCAGGCACAGGATTACCGTGTCAGTGACTATGCAAATTATACTACGCTGAACATTGCCAGCAATTGCAAAGTTTGGTTGGGTAATGACGGTGAAAATGATGAAAAAATGACCTCCGTCCGAGCTACTGCCATTAAAGCGGGAGACTATCTAAAAATCAAGGTAGACAGCAAAAACAAAGTAATTGAAATTAAGGCGTATAGAGGAAAAATAACCGGAACAGTAACCGCTGTTACCCAGATTTCGGTTAAAGGCACTACTGCGAATGCTACTGTTACGGTAAAAGACAGCGATAATATCCTTCATACTTTTGAGATAGGCGGAGATTGTAAACTGTCATTCTCTGGTCGGACAGGAGATTTGCCGAAGTTAACCACCATAGGAAATATTGGCTTAAAAGTCGGACAAACGATTACGGTTGATTATTGTCCATGGAAATATAACGGAAGGAATCAACGGGCATTTGCGATATCTTAGTATTTAGAAGCCATGGGCGAGATATTGTTTAAAGAAAACCACAGATACTTTTCTATTTAAGTCGGTATTATAAAAAAATCAGGGCGAGATCCGGTGGCATATTTTGCCGCCGGCGCCCTTGTTTGTTTTTTTAAAATATAGTCAATTAACCTTAAAACCAATTTATCTTTGGCTCAATTGCTGCCTATCTTAGATATTTTCTTCATTGGTTGGAGCCCATCTGCCTTGATAGACAGCAGTTATTTCCGTCAACCCTAAATCTTTTTTCAATTTAGTTGATTATAATGGAAGGAACTAATTAATATGACAACCCGAAAATTAAAAATTTACATCATGAGCGGCACGCATTGGGACAGAGAATGGTACCGACCGTTTCAGGGATTTCGTTATAAGCTTGTACGAATTATGGACGATATCATTGAAAAGTTGGAGCAGAATCCGAATTTTGGTATCTTCACAATGGATGGACAAACTGTAGTGTTAGAGGATTACCTGAAGATTCGTCCCGAAATGAGGACAAGACTGCAAAGCTTGATTCAAAAGGGCAGAATTTTAATCGGACCATGGTATTGTATGCCGGACGAGGTGCTTATTTCCGGTGAAAGTTTGATTAAAAACCTAAAAAAAGGAGAACAGGTTTCCAGGAGTTTTGGGGTGGAACCGTGGAAATACGGATATATATGTGATATTTTCAGCCATACACCGCAATTGCCTCAAATTTTCCAGGGCTTTGGAATAAAAGGAGCGCTTTTGGGACGAGGAACCAATGAGGAAACGTGCCCTTCTCATTTCAGATGGAAGGCTCTCGATTCTAGTGAGTGCATTACCTTTAAGCTGCCCGATTTCATGATATACGGTAATTTTACCAGCAGGGTTGTCATTCCTCTTATAGAAAAGCCGGAAGAAGAAAAAATGCAGGAACTAAAAGCCTGTGTAGAATATGAAGCCGCACGAAGTGATGTGCCGGTAGTGTTGTTGATTGATGCATTGGATCATATGCCGCTGCATCTGTCACTGATAGAATGGAAACAGCGAATCGAGCAGCTATTTCCGGATAGCGAGGTCATGATCGGAGATGCTGCCGAAATGGCGAAAGAGGTTGCAGCTTATCGGGAACAATTGCCGGTGAAGCAAGGTGAGCTTGCAGAACTAATTATCTCAGATAAAATGGCACAGCGCACTATTATTAATACTGCTTCTTCGAGATATGACATAAAGTCAAAGAATGATCAGTGCCAAGCCTTTTTAGAACGGATTGCTGAGCCGTTAACAGTGCTTTCGGAATGGAACGGAAAACATATTTATGCGGGATTCCGTCAGTTGGCAAACGATTATCTGTTGCTCAATCATCCCCATGATTCTATTTGCGGATGTTCTTTGGATCAGGTCCATCGTGATATGCACTATCGTTATGATCAAGCGATGCAGCTCGGATATGAAATAGCAGCGGATGTGGCGGACGGATTTTTAAAAACGGTGCGGCAAGACAAACAAGGTGAGTGTTGCATAATACAGGTGTATCATCCCGATCCGAGACCTGTTGACACGATTTTGACGTTGGAAATTCCTTTTAAAAAGAATTATCCTTATCATTTCTGTGAAGAGCCAAATTATTATCAGTTGAAAAATGCTTTTCGCATTTTGGATGAGCGTGGGCAGGAAATTCCTTATCAGTTATTGGATGTTCAAAAAAATTGCATCCGACATATTCATGAGGATCAATATAATGAATGTGACATCTATCGGGTGGCATTCCGCGCAACTTTGAATGCAGGCGGAACAACGGTGTTCCGTGCGACATATGTGCCGAAAAAAAATATTGCAACCCGATATCTGAACGGACTGGCAACCTCTGCTCATACTGCCGAGAATGAATTTCTGAAACTTTCTCTGGAAGATACCGGAACAGTGACGCTTACGGATAAGCGAAACGGTAAAACTTATTCCAATATGCTGTGGTATATAGACGATGGAGATATCGGTGATGGCTGGAACTATTCTGCACCGGTTGGAAATCGTTCTGTCAGCAGCCGTGGGGCAGTGCATACCATCGAACAAATCGCAGACGGACCGGCACTTTGTACCTTCCGTGTTACAACACATATGTTACTACCAAAGGAAATAGAACAAGGCGGCGATTTCAGTTTTGGTCCGCACAGAAGCCGAGAAACCAAGCTGCTTTGTTTAACGGCAGATATCACTCTCAAGGCAGGACAACCTTATTTAGAGATTTCATTGGAACTGGAAAACACCGTAAAAGATCATCGCATGAAACTGATGATACCGACTCATACAAACGGAAGACACTATTTTTCCTCGGCTTGTTTTGGCTTTAATAAGCGGGAAATAGGACTGGATTTCTCGAAGCAGGATTATCAACAGCCAGATATGGCGGAAAAAACAACATCCGGCATTGTCTTTAAACAGGATGAACAGGATGGCAGTGGACTCGCTTTTGTCAGCGGCGGAGGCTTGCATGAATGTGCGGTATACGATGATGCGGACAGCACCATCGGCATTACTCTTTTACGGGGCTTTATGCATGTACATCGCAGTGATACAAATCATGACGGACAGTTATTGGGAACACAGCGATATCATTTTGCCATTGCACCGATGACAAAGGAAACAACAATGGGATATCTGCAGACATTATCCGATCGACTTGCGGCAGAACCGTTTTACAGGGCAGTGTTGTGCGACGGAGAACAAAAGGCAGAAGGCAAGAGCTTTTATGAATTTTGCGGAGATGAAGCAATCTGCTTCAGCACTTTAAAACCGGCTGAAAATGAAAACGGAGCAGTGTTGAGATTATATAATCTCAGTGATAAACCGGCTTGTGGGAAATTGCGGTTACCTGCGATAACAAAAAGTATTTTTGAAGCAATGTTGTCTGAGGATGATGTTACACAACTGAAAATACGCAACGAGCAATCTGCTCTGTATGTCGATATTCAACTTGAACCATGGCAAATCGGTACATACCGCATTGTAACAGAATAGAATATATCTATTTAGATACGCAGAAAGGAATGATACGAGGCATAAAAGATACGTTTTTATCGCTTTTGTGCACGCATTGTATCAAAGGGTGGTTACCATGATTTTCGATAATACCTATCGTACCAAATTAGATTTATCTCCCGCCAAGTGGATCTGGTATCCATCTGTCCGAACACTGAGCAATACGTTTGTTTTATTTCGAAAAGGATTTGAATTGGATGCTGAGGTACTGTCGGCAGATGGATATATCACCGCCGACAGCCGATATTGCCTTTATGTAAACGGGAAACGCGTACAATGGGGACCTGCTCCTTCTGATCCGCGTTATATGGAAGCAGATCCTATGGATTTAACAGATTATCTGAAAACAGGACAAAACGTATTGGCGTTTCGGGTTCTGTATTATGGATTCGGAGAAGGTACTTGGGTGGCGGGAACACCGGGACTTTTATTCCGGTTGCGTATCAAGCTGAAAAACGGTGAAACAGTCTGTGTCGATTCTGACACTACCTGTCAGTGTGCCATTGACTGGTCCCATCGTCCCGGTGAGTTTCAGCGCTGGTATCTGCGTTCTTTACAGGAAATTTGCGATGGCAGAAAACAAATTAGCGGATGGTATGAGATGGAGTATCTGCCGGATGATCATTGGACCTTTGCCATGGAAATCGGAGACGGAAATCAACCGTCTGTTTGTACGGAATATACCGATTATGCAAATGACGGATATGATGTCACGACAAAAGATACCGCATTGTTTCAGCGGGATATCCCGATGCTACAGGAGTATATTTACGATGATTTGAATCTTGCTGAAAGCGGCAAGATTCATTGGCAGAAAGATAAAGATTATTGGTTTTTGTTTCGGGAACCAAATGTTTACTCTGCCGTACCGGGGCTGGAATATACCGAACATGATACAGAGATTTCCTTTGAAATGGAAGAGAACACCAATACAGGTAGCTTTTTGACATATGAATTGAAAGAGCAGATTGTCGGATTCCCTTTCTTTGTGTTGGAAGCGCCTGAGGGAACATCTGTTGAAATGATTACGCAGGAGGGGCATACTCCCGGAAGTAATTTCTTGCTGGACAGCGGATATTATTGTTGGAGTCGCTATATTTGTCATGCGGGGGAAAATTATTTTGAAGCGTTTGACTTTGAGTCCCTCAAGTGGCTTCAGCTTCATATCTTCCATCCGTCCGGCGGTAATGTGACAATCAAAAAAGTCGGCGTAAGGAGAAGAATACACCCCTTTCACCCCTATATGTTTCATGCGGAGAACGCAACGATACAAAGAATATTTGAAGCGGGGATAAACACCATTTACAATGCTGCACAGGAAACGATTGTAGACGGTATGGGGAGAGAACGTCAGCAATATTCGGGAGATGTTTCACATATTCAGATTGCAATGCGATATGCTTTGGGCGACAAGCTATTATGTGAAAGGTTTATTCAAACCTATATGACAGGCATGACCGATGAGGGCTTATTCATGGACAGTTGGCCGGGAGTGGATCGGGTGAAACGGCTGACACATCGGCAAATCGGTCTTACCTTTTTGGGAAATATTGTGGATCATTCGATTCAGTTTGTATTTGACTGTTATAAGTACTATTTGAGCAGCGGCAACCTGGAATGTCTTCGCGCACCGATGGCGGCTTTCAAAAAATTGGTGCATTTTCTTATGGAAACCTGCGGAGACGGATTGTTTCCGACAGATAACCGGAATAACGGATTTATTTGGCTGGATCATGATGCATATAGCTGGACAGATCATAAAATCAAAGAGTGTGCGATTAATCTTTATCTGGCGGGAATGCTGGAAAACGCTTATATTCCTTTGTGCAGGGCATTTATGTATGATGAAAAATACATAGCTGAAATTGCGTGTTTTGCCAAGAATATTGTTCGTTTGGTTACTGATAAATATTGGTGCGATGTTGATCAGGTTTTTTATGATAATTTGCCTTACGTATCTGATCGGAAAGATTTAGTTGTTGCTGACCGTACCCTTGCTATGGCTATCATATACGGTTATTGTAAAAAAGGTAATATTGAAAAATCGGTGCAGATGTTGCGAGGCGGCGATCCGGTAATGAAACGATCTTATCCTGCAAATGCGGTGTGGAGAATGTGGGGACTGGCGAAAGCGGGGAAATTGGAACCTTTTGTGGAGGAACTTTTTTCTGTTTGGGGAAATATGCCGTCTGTATTGCAGAATAATACTTATCAGGAATACTGGACTGCATTTCCGGACAGCACTTCGGAATGGAGTCATATTCCATCCGCACCGCTTGTTTGTATTTATGAAGGCATTCTCGGCTTGAAATGTAACAATGTTTACGGAAACAGATTGTCTTTTACACCACAGTTAAAGGGATTTTGTAGCTTTGAAACGGTGGTGTACAATAACGGAATAAAAGTCAAGGTGCAGGTAAAAAAGATTAACAACTTTGAGTTCGTACTGTCTGTCGAAGGAAATGGATGCGACATTACAGTGGAACAGAAGCATCATTGTACTGTGACACAAGTGTCCGATAAAGATTACTTCATACAGTATTCTGAAGCGAAAGATTAAAAAAGGACAGCTTGAAAACCGGCTAAAGTCCTAGAGGAAACGGAGTGTTTATATGGCATTTCAAATAACCGATCTAACCTGTAATCATATGAAAAATCCAATCGGAATAGATGACGTTCCTTATTTTTCATATAAACTGGTTGACAATAGCTCAGATGAAAAATTGGCGGCTTATCAAATCATTGTTGATGATGGAACAACGATTGTGTGGGACAGCGGTCGTGTATCAAAAGACAAACAGATCCTTATTAAATACGATGGAGAGCAGCTAAAATCGCAAACTCGCTATTTCTGGCGAGTTTTAGTATGGAACGACTGCGGGGAACGGTCGGAAAGTCGGCAGGCATATTTTGAAACAGGGCGGATGCAGCCATTCCATTGGGAGGCAAAATGGATCACAGCAGACCCTCAAGGAATTATGGTGGGAAATAAAACCGGCTCCAATACAACGGCGCCATATATGCGGCGCGAGTTTTCCGTAAGTAAACCGGTTTCGGATGCAACACTGTATATTTCCGGACTTGGATATTATGAGTGCTATATAAACGGGGTATCAGTAAAAGATACCGTTCTTGACCCGGCATTTACTGAGTATGATAAAGCAGTAATGTATCGAACCCATAAGGTGACAAATATCGTACAAGGAAATAATGCTATTGGAGTTGTTTTGGGCGACGGTTTTTATAACGCTGATACAGATGATGTATGGAATTTTGTGAATGCTGTATGGCGCGATCATTCAAAGTGTATCTTGGTGCTTTCTATCAAATATGAAGATGGAACCAGTGAAAAAATTATTTCGGATCAATCTTTTAAAGGTATAAAAGGACCTATCCTTGCAAATGACGTTCGCTCGCTTGATCGATATGATGCAAGGCTGGAACTCGGTGATTGGACGATGCCGAATTATGACGATTCTGAGTGGAAAGCCGTCACAATTACAAGGGCACCGGGTGGTGAACTGATTGGGCAGTATACAACACCGATACGGGTCGTTGACGAGTATCTGCCGAAAACAATTCAGAAACTATCGGACACTACATGGATGGTTGATGTCGGATTCAATACAACGGGATGGGCTGAAATTTCCATGACAGCTACGCAAGGCACGACGGTGATGCTGCGGTATAGTGAGGACTTTGATGAAAACCTGGAGCCGATGCGCGGAATATACTCTTGCTTGAAACCGTCAGCAAAAGATCATTTTCAAACTGACTATTATATAGCAAAAGGATGCGGTGTGGAAAAATGGCACCCTATATTTAAATATCACGGGTTCAGATATATATTGATACAATGCGAGACGGGTATCCCTTCAGATTTCACTGTAAAAATTCAAGAAGTAAGAACGGACTTGGAACAAACAGGCAGTTTTACTTGCTCGGATGATATGATAAATAAAATACAGGAAATTACATGCCGTGCAACGCGTACAAATTTTCATAATATGCCTACCGACTGCCCGCATAGAGAAAAAAACGGATGGACAGGTGATGCACAGCTTTCTGCTGAACAGCTGTTATATAATTTTGATGGCGCTGCTGCATATGACAGATGGATGGATGACGTGATTCGCGCGCAGAGAAAGACAGGACAGCTTCCGGGAATTATTCCGTCTACCGGATGGGGCTTTAATGGGTGCAATGGACCGGCATGGGACAGTGTATGTGCGATTATCCCATATCAAATGTATCTTTATTGCGGCGATACCCGTGTGCTTGAAAAAATGTATCCGTGTGTCAAAAAGTATATTGAATTTTGTGATACAATGGCAACCGACAACATATGCGAATTTGGATTGGGAGATTGGTGCGCTCCCTTTGATGTGTGGCACAAGCAGTGCGAAGTTGCTGTAACAGACACGGGATACTATTATCATGACGTGCTGATTGCTTCAAAAATGGCAGCAGTGCTGGGGATAGCGGATGAAGCGGAGTATTATGCCATAAAAGCCGCAGAAATCAGAGAAAGTTTTCGCAGACACTTTATCAAGCGCGCTGACACAAAATTGGAACTGAATTGTACGAAGTGTCAGACATCCCTTGGATGTATGCTTTATTTCGGACTTGTGGATGAGGATGAAAAAAAGTTGTTTGTAGATGAGCTTATTCATGAAATACATGCTATGAATGATCATTTTGATGTGGGAATTTTGGGAGCAAAATATGTTTGTAATGCGCTTATAGAAGCAGGAGAAGCGGAACTTATGCTGAAAGCGGCAACCAGTCCGACCTATCCCAGCTGGGGGAATATGGTGTTAAAAGGAGCAACGACGCTTTGGGAAGATTGGGAAGGTAAAAGCTCGCAGAATCACCATATGTATGGCGATATCAGCGCATGCTTTTATAAAGGAATAACCGGCATTTTTGCAGACGAAAACCAGCCGGGATTCAAAAATACAATCTTTAAACCGCAGTTTGTAGGAATGCTGGAAAGCGCGAGTGCAGAACATATATCACCGTATGGTAAGATCGAAAGCGCATGGAAACGCCAGGACGGTAAAATACAGATGAAATTGGCAGTACCGGCAAACTGTACCGGAGAGCTTGTTCTTCCGAAAGGAATGAGATTCGAATCAACGGAGGAGAGTAAAGTGTCCTTTGCGGCAGGCACTTATGAGTTTACAATTGTTACAGAGCCGATATGTTCGGCACAATAAAACGAGTTTCTTTTCACTGTATCTATAAAACTTATTTTGTCATCGAAAACAGTATCAATATATATTACCATGTAGGAGGAAACTTTTATGTCAGTTAAAATCATTCGTGCCAGTGAAATAGGCGCCAAATTGGACAGTAATGTATATGTTGGCGGAGGAACAGATGATACAGCGATTTTACAAAAAGCTTTAGATGCGGCACAGAGCAATGGCATTCATCTGATTATGGATGGAGCGGCACGGATCACCGGATTAAAATTATACTCTAATACCACCATAGAGTGTTTAAATAAAGAGTGCGGCTTTTTTCTTGCCGACCAAACAAACGGACCTTTGCTAAGAAATGCGCATCCGGATTTTCAGGCCATCCAAGATCAAAACATTCGTATTATTGGCGGTACCTATAATCATAACTGCCAGAATCAAAAACATGATATTCCGATACAAGAGAGCATATATGCAGACATGGCATCTGATATGGAGGTGTTTGAAGGCAATCATTGGCCCAGAGGCTTTGATTTTTTCGGCGTAAAAGGACTGAGCATTTCCGGAATCACGCTACGGGATCAGCGCACATTCGGCATGTTGATCGCCAACTGGAAATATGTTGAGATGCAGGATATTGTGATTGATTTACCGCATCATATGGATGGTCAAAACCAAGATGGTATTCATTTTTGGGGACCGGGACAATTTTTAAGCATGCGTAATATTTGCGGAACGGTCGGTGATGATTTTATTGCGCTGGCTCCAGATGAGCATGACAGGAAATCCGGTATTACTGATGTATTGATCGACGGCGTATTTTTAGATGAAGCGGATCAGGGAATCCGTCTTTTGTCCAGAGAAAAAGGAAGATTGGATCGTATAACAGTCCGTAATGTTACGGGAACTTATAAAAGTTTTGGTTTCTATATTGACGCATGGTTCCCGAGCTCACATTGCGGAAATTTCGGAAATATTCTTTTTGAAAATGTTGACTTGAGACCGTTAGAGCCGAATTATACTTATCGCTTACCATTTCTTTTCAAGGTAGGCGGACATATAGAGCACTTAACGCTTTGCAATATACAGGATCATTATTCTGAACATCAGCGCGTTTTGCTTGAGGTAAGCAGCCCGATTTGCCCGACCTATACGCCGTCTTTGGAGCAGGCTTCGACTCACATTGATGAATTGACGGTGGACGGTCTTACGATTATGCAAAATCATGAGATAACGGTTCCGGCGATTGAATTGGATGGGGCAGTAGATAAAGTGGTTTTACGGAATCTGGATATTAGTTATGGGAAAAAGGGTATAACGTCATTGATTCATATCGGAGATCATGGTGATATCGGTCTTTTAGCATTGAACAGTGTTCTGGCTAAAAATGTCCATATGTTGATTATGGATGCTCCCAAAGCAATCGACCGCACAGTAATGTGGAATGTTTGGTTGGATTAAAAAGCTGAAGGGAGTTCGCAGTGGGAGGAAAAAATTGAAATTTTAATTAGTACGTGAAATAAAAAAGCGGCTTTATGATTGCTTGTAAAATCATAGAGCCGCTTTGACTTGTAAAACTGATTTTATCCAATAGGGATAATCGGACAGTAAAAACAGTATCTTTTATCAAAGAGTGTACCTGCGTATGAAAAATCAAAAGCAGAGGTGGTATCGATTGCGTCATATCTATCTGACGCGGCGGGAGCCAATAGATGGAAACCTGTATGGCGTAAATAAGATGTTTTCACGAAATCGGACTGCGTGGATATCAGCGTTAGGGTTAAACTTCTTTAAATATCATTGGGATTGTATAATAAATATTATAATGATATCATACAATATTTTATACAGATATATTTGAAATTTGAATAACCTATCTAAGAATGGTATGGCATAAAAAAGAACAAGATCCATCCTCTTTGTCTGCTTTAGAAAAATATCTCAACTGGATTTTTATCGGATCAATTACTGCAGAAGAAATCAAAATGATTCTTGAATTATCTGCTATCATTAGTATTTAATGGAAGCGGCGCTTTCTGTAAACCGATATTTTTTTCTGCAGATGATTCTGGTATTTGCAGATGAAATATGAATTTGAGAGGAGGATTCCAAATGAAAAAATGCTTACGCGCGCAATGTATCAAAAGGCGAATTCGAAGTCTAGTCAGTTTGCTGCTCATTGTCACTTTTGTACATCCACCCGCATTGAATTTTAATGTTAGTGCGACAACGGTGATTGACGGCGTGAAAGAGGCGCAATACACAGACCGGCATACAGTCAATGTAACAGACCTATACTCCAACCCCGGCGGCGTACTGCAACCGACCAACAACTCTAATGTAAGCGGAAAAGTATCTTATTCATGGGATGACACTTATTTTTATTTTTACATAACAGCGACTCCGAATGCGACAATGGTGGATTTTAAGCTGGATCCGGATCCGGATATTAACACGCCGACAGATTTAAATACAACTTTTAATGCCAACAATCAAACAGATGGTCATATCTATTTTCGGATACAGTCTGATGGTACCTATAATCAGCG
>CAUHFD010000015.1 GCA_959605275.1 uncultured Eubacteriales bacterium
CATAAACAGCGCCTGCCTGCATGGTAGGAAATATGTATTCATTCACAAATTCATCTTTTAAATCTTCAATATACAGTTTTGACGCGCCGGTTTTAATTGCTTTTTCTTCCAGACCGCTCAATTCTTTTCCCTGTCCAACATCAGCTGCTACTGCAATTACTTCACAATTGTCATAATGCTCTTTCAACCACGGAATGATAATAGAAGTATCCAATCCGCCGGAATAAGCCAATACTACTTTTCTGATTTTATTCTCTGCCATTTTATGAATCCGCCTTTCATTTTATGTGTAGCAATACCGCAGTTGCAGGTTGCTTTCTCATTCATTACATTTATAATTATACACTATTATGCAAAAAAATCAACCATTATTTGCATAAACATACAGTTATATGCAAAATTTCTTTTAGTCAACATGTCAACGAAACCAACTGATTGATAAATATAATACAATGATTACGGGTGGGGCTGTCCCTTTAGATAGGCATCCATAATATCTTTAAATACCGCTCCGTTGCTCGGCGGCGTCCATGTAATTGCATTTGCTCCCGCAGAAATCGATTCTTCAGTAGGTCCGCCGGTGGCTATAATCGGAATGTCCGGATATTCCGCTCGAATTTTTCGAACAACCTCTGCGGTCTGCCCGGCAGCCGACACATTCAGAATGTTACAGCCTGCTTCAATACGCGCGCCGATATCGTCCTTATCATTCACAACGGTAATCACAATCGGAATGTCAATGGTATCCTGCACCATTCGAACAACATCATTTTGGGTAGGCGCATTCAGTACAACGCCGACTGCACCCTGAAATTCGGCGTGCAAAGCCAGGTTGACCACCCGTTTGCCCTGAGTCAGTCCACCGCCGACACCGCAAAAAACCGGTCTGTCCGCAGCAAGCATCACAGCTTGTGTAATGATCGGTTGCGGTGTAAACGGATATACTGCAATAACCGCATCTGCATTCACATTACGAATAATACAAATATCAGTCGTAAATACGATTGATTTAATCACTTTCCCGAATAATTTAATACCACTGCAGGTATCAATAATCTCCGGAACTTTCAGCATAAATTTTCTTAATGTACCGCTGATCTCTGGAATTTTTGATTCCATATAACAACCATCCTTTTTTTGTTTGAGTCATATACAGTGTTGCTCGAACAAAATGTATAAAAATACATTTTGAAAATATCACAATACTTTTGCATTGTTTGTATTAAAACACATACCATTTGCGTATCGGAGCTAAGCAATGTTTTAATACTCTCAACAATACCCGAAATCTATGATCTTGCTGATATTTCAAGGCTATTATATCACATACCCACGGTACTTGTCCTGATTTTTCATTATTTCAATCGTTAAATTTTTATGACAGACATATATTATTTTATGAAAGGAATTTCAATATCACTTGGTATGCCTGAATCAAATCCTCTAATCCGCAATTTCGGCAATTAGCCGGACTGGTAGAAGGTAGACAAATCGCTTTTCTGTGTGTGCTCGGTTCACAATATCTTTGATAAAGTGCAAAAGCCTTTTGACCCGTCGTAATGACTGCACGGATGTTTGCTTCTGATAAAATTCTGCCAATGTCGTTCGGTACCGGGTTTTTGATACTGCTGTCACTGGCGCCGCTAATGGTACAGGACGCCAATACGTCCCACAAAGCAATATGGCGGGAAAGCACAAACTGCTTTTTCGATTCGTTGTCAATTGGAATTTCCGCCTGAAACAAGGCAGCTAAAACTTTCCAGAAACGATTCTGGGGATGCCCGTAATAAAAGCCGTATTCTCTGGACTTTGGTGACGGAATCGTGCCGAGAATTAAAACATTTGAATTTTTATCGTAAACCGGTTGTAAAGTATGAGTCACAAAACCTTCCAAACAGCTCATCCCTTCCCAAAACAGTAATCATTAAGAAACCGTAATATATTCCTTTATCGCATCAAATTTTTTATCTCCGATGCCCTTGATGTTTTTCAGTTGTGCAATATCCGTAAAATCACCATACACCTTTCTATAAGCGATAATACGCACAGCCAGTGTTTCCCCTATTCCGTCTATTTCCATCAGTTGTTCAGCCGATGCCGTATTGATGTTGACCTTATCTTCTTCCTCAGAAACAAGCACAGATGAAATATCCTCGGCAGTACTCGACTGTTCTGTGTACTGCGCTGAATCGTTGTGTAAAATCATTGCATCTGATACTTGCGCCGTTGACACCGGAACGACCGGAGATTCTAAAATGACATATGCAATTAAACCGGTAAGCATCACTGCCGACGCTAAGATCAAAACTGCAATCTGCGCCTTTTTATCCAAACGATTCACTCCAATCCGGCTATGATAAGTTGTATTTCGATTTCATTCTGAAATCGAAATCTGTGTTTGCATCAAGGAATGTTTGAACCAAGAAAAATCCGAAATTTCGGATTTTTCTTGGTTTATACGGCGGATAGCCGTTCGAACAAATCAAAAATTTGATTTGTTCAGTAGACATTACTTATGGTTTTATTTTATCATAACACATTTAAACGATTTTTGGTAGGATTGTTCTGTAAAAATTGTCATAACTGGGTGTTTATTATTTGTCGATTCTGTGATATAATGATTTTATAGTTTGTCATCAATTAACTTTGGAGGTATTGCAATGCGAGCCGTATTAACTGTAATCGGTAAAGATACTGTTGGAATTTTAGCAAAGGTAAGCGCTGTTTGTGCAAAAGATAATGCTAATATTATTGAGGTAACACAATCCGTTTTGCAGGATTTATTTGCTATGATCATGCTAGTCGATATCCAGAATTTAAGTGTACCGTTTGCGGAATTATCCGATGAAATGACTGCCCTCGGGGAAAACCTCAATTTGTCCATTCACGTAATGCATGAGGACATTTTTAATTCCATGCACCGGATATAATGCAAAATAAAGACGATGAAGGAGCACTCTGTTTATGCTTAACGTACATGATATTCTGGAAACCATTACCATGATCCAGGATGAAAATTTAGATATTCGTACCATTACCATGGGCATATCCTTACTCGATTGCATTGATGCCGATATCGATATTGCATGCCAAAAGGTTTATGATAAAATTCTGCGCTGTGCGAAAGACTTAGTGAAAACCGGAGAGGATATTGAAAAAGAATACGGTATTCCGATTATTAATAAACGTATCTCTGTAACCCCGATTGCCATTATTTCAGCAGCAAGCAAAGGAGATCCTGTTAAATTTGCGCTTACCTTGGAAAAAGCAGCTCAAGCATGCGGTGTTAATTTTATCGGGGGGTATTCTGCCTTGGTACAAAAAGGCTTCAGCGCCGGAGACATTGAACTGATTCATTCCATCCCCGAAGCCCTTTCTGTTACCGAACATGTTTGCTCCTCTGTCAACATCGGGTCTACCAAAACGGGAATCAACCTGGATGCTTGCGCACTGATGGGAAAAATCGTCAGACAAGCTGCAGAAATTACAGCGGACAGAGATTGTATCGGTTGTGCTAAATTGGTGGTATTCTGCAATGCGCCTGAGGACAATCCATTTATGGCAGGGGCTTTTCACGGTGTCGGAGAACCGGACTGCATTATCAATGTAGGAGTCAGCGGTCCCGGAGTTGTACGCGCCGCATTGGCAAAAGCTCCGGATGCAAATATTACCGAAGTAGCCGATATCATTAAAAAAACAGCGTTCAAAATCACCCGTATGGGACAATTAGTTGGAATGGAAGCTTCCAAACGGCTTGGCATCCCCTTTGGTATTGTTGATCTTTCCCTTGCCCCGACTCCCGCAGTGGGAGATTCGGTTGCACACATTTTGGAAGAAATTGGGCTGGAACGCTGCGGCACCCACGGAACAACGGCTACTCTGGCGCTGTTAAACGATGCTGTAAAAAAAGGCGGCGTGATGGCTTCTTCTAAGGTAGGTGGACTGTCCGGTGCATTTATTCCGGTCAGTGAGGACGCCGGCATGATTGATGCCGCACGTTCTGGCGCTTTAAGCCTGGAAAAATTAGAAGCAATGACTGCCGTTTGCTCGGTCGGTCTTGATATGATTGTTCTCCCCGGAGATACAACTGCCGATACCATTGCCGCCATCATTGCGGACGAAGCGGCAATCGGCATGGTAAACTTTAAAACAACCGCAGTACGTGTGATTCCTGCAATCGGGAAAAAAGCCGGCGAAGAATTGGAGTTTGGCGGCTTGCTCGGAACAGGACCTATTATGAACATCAACCCTAACTCATCCAGTAAATTCATCAGTCGCGGAGGTCAAATTCCCGCTCCGCTACAAAGCCTAAAGAATTAAAGCAAAAAGCCAGCGTGCTGAGACGTTGGCTTTTTAAAATGCTTGCTTAATCTATATAAATTTGTTATAATAAAAACCAAAGCTCGTTGCGCTTTGACCGGCATAAGACTGAAACTTGTTTTTCTGGGAAAGGAAGGAATTGTTATGGAAAAAATTCTAAAGCTGTTAAAACAAAACGCCCGATTATCGAATGATCAACTTGCCGCAATGCTGGGCACCACTGCGGAAGACGTTGCCGACCAAATCGCCGCGCTTGAAGCGAAAGGTATTATCAAAGGATACAAACCGATTATTGATTATGAAAAAATAGACGGCGAAATCGTGACCGCGATTATCGAATTAAAAGTAACTCCTCAAAAGGATTTCGGATTTGAAGAAATCGCCAAGCGTATTGTAGAATATCACGAAGTTGACAGCGTATATCTGATGTCGGGCGGTTATGACCTTTCGGTCACTGTCAAAGGCAAAACCTTCAAGGATATTGCTCTGTTTGTAGCGCATCGGTTGGCACCGTTAGATTCCGTTATTTCTACGGCTACTCATTTTGTTCTGTCCTGTTATAAAGATACCGGTATTGTATTATGCGATGCTTCTTCTGACGAAAGGGGGCATAACTGGCTGTGATTGATTATAGTACTGTTTTATCTAAAACGGTGCAGGAAATCAAACCATCCGGTATCCGTAAATTTTTTGACATTGCCAGCGAAATGGATCACGTTATTTCACTCAGCATCGGAGAGCCCGATTTTAAAACACCATGGGATATTCGTAAAAAGGCAATTTATACATTGGAAAAAGGGCGGACTTGGTATTCAGCCAACAGCGGTATGGCTGATTTACGTATTGCGATCAGTAAATATCTGGAACGCCGATTTCGCCTTCGTTATTGTCCCGATAACGAATTGCTGGTGACGGTCGGCGGTTCGGAAGCCATTGATATGAGCATTCGTGCCATGGTGACAACCGGCGACGAGGTACTGATTCCGGAGCCCTGCTTCGTTTGTTATGCGCCGATTGTTACATTGTCGGGCGGCGTTCCCGTACCCATTCCGACCAAAGCTGAAAACGCGTTTCGGTTAACCGCAGAAGAATTGAAAGAAAAAATAACCGAAAAAACAAAATTGTTAATCCTCCCCTTTCCTAATAACCCGACCGGAGCAGTCATGCGCCGAAATCATTTAGAGGAAATTGCGGCTGTTTTACGCAATACCAACATTATGATTTTATCGGATGAAATTTATGCAGAACTTACTTATAACGGTCAGCATGTATCCATTGCAGAAATAGATGACATGTGGGAACGCACCATTGTTGTAAACGGATTTTCTAAAACATATGCAATGACCGGATGGAGATTGGGCTATGCAGCCGGTCCCGCTCCGATTATTAAGCAAATGACCAAAATTCACCAATTTGCCATCATGTGCGCGCCTACCACCAGTCAGTTTGCCGCAATTGAAGCATTGGAAAATTGTGATGAAGATGTTCGTGTCATGGCGGAAGAATATGATGAACGCCGCCGATTGATTGTGGATAGTCTAAATCATATGGGTTTAACCTGTTTCGAGCCGGAAGGCGCGTTTTATGTGTTTCCCTCTATCAAAAAAACAGGGCTTACCTCTGAAGAGTTTTGCCAACAATTGCTGATGTCGCAAAGAGTGGCAGTGGTTCCCGGAAATGCGTTCGGAGATTGCGGTGAGGGATTTGTCAGAATTTCATACGCTGCGTCTCTGGAAAATATTATCGAGGCGTTAAAAAGAATCGAACTGTTTTTGGAAACCTTATAGCACGATTGGTACAGAAGGAGGAGCTTGCCTTTGAAAAAAATCACGGTGAAAGCACCGGCAAAGATTAATCTGTCCTTAGATATACTTGGGAAACGTGCTGACGGTTATCACTTCTTGCGCACGGTAATGCAGGCAATTGATTTATGCGACACGATTCATCTCTCTATGACGGGTGACGATATCAAAATTTTGTGTGCCAGAGAAGATATCCCCTGTGATGAAAGAAATATTGCCTATAAAGCCGCTGTCGCTTTTTTTGAGCAAACGCAAACCATACAGACCGGCATTTGTATTCAGATTGAGAAAGTGATCCCCTCACAGGCAGGTTTGGGTGGCGGAAGTGCTGACGGTGCTGCCGTACTTGTAGCTTTAAACGAATTATATCAAACCGGATTAGATGCACGCAAGCTGCAGGAAATCGGCGCTTTAGTGGGAGCTGATATCCCGTTCTGCATTACCGGGGGCTGTGCTTTGGCAGAAGGAATCGGCGAAATATTATCCCCGATTCATGCACAACCGGAATACTGCCTTGTTATTTGTAAACCGGAAGTCGGCGTTTCAACGGCGGCTGCTTACAACAAATTCGATGAAATAGGCACGGTTTGTCCCCCGATGACTGACAGCCTGATTGCCTCGCTGGTTGCAGAAGATATCAGAGAAGCATCGCTTTATATGTCCAACGCCTTTGAAGAACTTCTGAACTTACCGGAAGTCACCGAAATAGAAACCATGTTAACAAAATACGGCGCTTTAAAAGCAGTCATGAGTGGAAGCGGCTCTGCCGTATTTGGCATCTTTGATTCCTTGTTAAAAGCTGAAAAATGTTTTCTAGAGTGCAAGACCCAATATCCCGACACCTATTTATGTCATCCATACAATAAAGGAGCAACTGTTTTATAGAATTGCTCTTGAATAAAATCAAAAAATCCGTCCATACTTCTATTACCAATAAATGGTAAATTAAGATAAGGACGGATTTTTTATGAAAAGAATAGAAAAAGCAATCATTATTGCATTAATATTTTCGGTGATAGTCGGTAGCTTCTCCGCATTTGCCTCCGAATGCAACAATATCAGAGGTAGCGTTTTGCGGCTTCATATCCTTGCAAATTCCGACAGTGCAGAAGACCAGACACTGAAATTAAAAGTTCGGGATCGTATTCTTACCGAAACCGGAAATTTGTTTCAAGATGCCGGTAATTTAAGGAACGCTGAGGATAAGGTCTCAGAAAGTCTGACTTTGGTAAAACAAATTGCAGCAGACGAAATTCAAAAACAGGGCTACCATTATGACGTAAACGCTGAACTATGTAATATGTTTTTTAATACCCGGGAATATGACGGTGTAACCTTGCCAGCCGGTCGCTACGACGCAATGCGTATTACCATCGGCGAAGCAAAAGGTCAAAACTGGTGGTGTGTTTTATATCCTCCGATGTGCATCCCGGCGGCGCAACCCACTCAAGAACTAAACGACGTATTAAATGAGTCAGAAATGGAAATCGTAACATCAGAACCGAAATATGAAATCCGCTTTGCTTGTGTTGAACTTTTTGAGCGTCTCAAAGAAGCATTAGAAAAATAGTCGTATTAATACTAAAATCTAATTGAAAGCTTTCATTCTTTCCGTTCTGAATTGCGCCAGAAAGCGTTATCCTTCTAGCTGGGCGTCAGCCCAGCGGTGTCGTCTGCCTTTTCTGACACAATTCATCCTCAGAAATCGATGAAAGCTTTCAACTAGATTTTAGTATAAAACCATCAAAAAAGCGTTAGAGGGCAATTGCTCTCTAACGCTTTTTCTCTGTGAAAGTGAATTACTTTAATTCTACTTTTGCGCCTGCTTCTTCCAATTTTGCTTTCATTGCCTCAGCATCAGCTTTGGAAACAGCTTCTTTAATAGTCTTCGGTGCACCGTCAACAATCTCTTTTGCTTCTTTCAAGCCGAGACCGGTAACTTCTTTAACAACCTTGATAACGCCCATTTTGCTGTCGCCAACTTCAGCGAGAACAACGTCAAACTCGGTTTTTTCTTCTTCTGCAGCAGCAGCGCCACCGGCAGCAGGAGCAGCAACTGCAACAGCAGCTGCGGATACGCCGAATTCTTCCTCTAACGCTTTTACTAATTCAGAAAGCTCTAATACAGTAAGTGCCTTTACTTCTTCAATCATGCTCATGATTTTCTCTGAAGCCATAATAATACCCTCCAATAATTTTTAATAATCAATGTGATTCAGGAAAGATGCTTATGCAACTTCCTCTTCTTTTTTCTTTGCAATCTGATCAATAACAACAGCAAACTTGGAAATAGTAGCATTCAAGCTGCTGAGCATTGTAGCGATAAGAACCTCTTTCGCAGGAATTTTAGCCAATGCGTTTACGGTATTGGTATCAATCACCTTACCATCCATAAAACCGGATTTAATGGTAAACACATCACCTTTAATTGCCTCTGCATATTTTGCAAGAATCTTAGCCGCAATAATCGGATCTTCTTTGCTTACAGCCAGTGCCGTAGTACCGTGTAAGAACTCATCCCAGCCTTCTAAGCCGGCTTCTTTTGCAGCAAAGCGGAGCATCGTGTTTTTCACAACGCTGTACTCTACGCCAGCCTCTCTGAGTTCCTTTCTCAACTTTGTATCATCAGCAACATTAATACCCTTATAATCAACGAGCACGCCGGCAGCTGAAGATTTTAAAGTTTCGGTCAAATCAGCAACGATCTGTTTTTTGTTCTCTAAAACTTTTTCACTTGGCATAAATATTCACCTCCGTATAAAATAATACGCCATCTAAAGAACCATTTCAGAAAAAAGGAAAGTCCTTTCTCTGCGAACCGCAAAGAAAGGACACATAATACATATCAAAACATGTAAATATGCGTTTCTCCTCGGTAGGCAGTTCCTCTTTATGCCAAACGGCACCTACTGTCTTTAGACAAACAACAATAATATTATACTGCGCAAATTCCTATTTGTCAATATTTATTTACGCAAATTTTGCCGGATTAATTCTTACACCGGGACCCATCGTTGTAGAAATAACGCAGGACTTTACATACTGACCTTTTGCAGCTGCCGGTTTTGCTTTTACAACGGCATCCATCAAAGTGTTGAAGTTCTGCTCCAACTTTTCCTGTCCGAAGCTGGCTTTTCCGATCGGACAGTGAATAATATTGGTTTTATCCAAACGATATTCGATCTTACCTGCTTTTGCCTCTTTAACAGCTCTTGCCACGTCCGGTGTAACCGTTCCGGCTTTCGGCGTCGGCATCAAGCCACGCGGACCCAAAACTTTACCCAAACGACCGACAACGCCCATCATATCCGGAGAAGCGATGACAACGTCAAAATCCATCCATCCTTCGCCCTGAATTTTCTGAACCAATTCGTCGGATCCGACATAATCAGCACCGGCTTCCTGCGCAGCAGTGATATTATCGCCTTTGGCAAAAACCAAAACTCTTACATCTTTACCAGTACCGTTCGGCAGAACAACCGCACCGCGAACCTGTTGGTCAGCGTGACGAGAGTCTACACCCAGTCTGATATGCAATTCGACAGTTTCATCAAACTTTGCTTTCGCGGTCTGAACAGCAAGTCCAATCGCTTCGGCAGTGTCATACATTGTATTACGGTCAACCAGCTTTGCGCTGTCAACGTATTTTTTACCGTGTTTCATTACATTTTCCTCCCTCATGAGTGGTTAATAGCGGATTTTTCCTCCCACCAGCGGGCAATTAATCGACGACTTCGATACCCATAGAACGAGCTGTACCGGCGATCATGCTCATAGCAGAGTCGATATTTGCAGCGTTCAGATCGGGCATTTTCTGTTCAGCGATTTGCTTAACCTGCTCCCTGGTAATCTTTGCAACCTTTGTTTTGTTCGGTACACCGGAACCACTTTCGATTCCGCAAGCTTTTTTAATTAAAACAGCCGCGGGCGGTGTTTTTGTTACAAAGGTAAAGGAGCGGTCTGCGTATACAGTAATAACAACAGGGATGATTAATCCCGCATCATTCTTTGTACGCTCATTGAATTCCTTTGTAAATGACATAATATTTACGCCGTGCTGACCTAATGCAGGACCGACCGGCGGTGCCGGAGTAGCTTTTCCGGCAGGTATTTGCAGCTTAATAAAGCCTGTTACCTTTTGAGCCATTGTTTGCACCTCCATAATTGTGGTAATTGGCGGAACAGTCCTTTTTTTGCCTGTTCCTCCCACTTTCAGATTCATGAAGCAAACGCATTCAATCTATCTGACCGTCCGTATAAAACAGACATGGGTTTTCTAAAAATCTTTACAGGATACAACCTGATCTAAAGTCAGTTCTACCGGCGTTTCACGCCCGAACATAGACACGATAACTTTTACCAGATTCTTATCAGCGTCAACCAGTTCTACTTTTCCGATAAAATCTTTTAACGGTCCGTCAACCACCTTGACGTTGTCCCCTGCTACATAGTCTACCTCTACCTGTTTCGTATCCACGCCAAGAGCTTCAACCTCTTTATCGCTCAACGGAACCGGTTTGGAAGACGGTCCGACAAACCCGGTAACGCCGCGGATATTCCGCACAACATACCATGAATCATCGGTCAAAATCATCTTTACGAGCACATACCCCGGAAAGATTTTTCGTTCCACTTCCTTTTTTGAACCGTCATCTTTTACTTCAACAACGGTTTCGGTAGGAACTTTAATTTCCTCAATCAAGTCATGAAGCTTGTGATTTTCAACAACCTTTTCGATATTTTGCGCCACTTTATTTTCATAACCGGAATAAGTGTGCACAACATACCATTTTGCGGTTTCTGACATATCTGCAATACCTCCGCCTGATTAAGCTTTTTGGAGAAGCAACCGAATTAACAAAGTTAAAATCGAGTCAAGTCCCCATACAACAACACCCGCAATAATAATGGTAACCAAAACAACGATTGTGTTATTGATTACTTGCTTTTTGGTCGGCCAAGTGACTTTTTTGAATTCGCTTCTCAGATCTCTGAAATATGCGGCGACCTTTTTGAAAAAGCCCGGCTTTTTTTCTGCTTTAGCTTCAGCCATGAAAAATCGACCACCTTTCGTTATTTCGTTTCCTTATGAAGCGTGTGTTTTCTGCAGAAACGACAATACTTGTTCATTTCCAGCCTGTCAGGATCATTTTTTTTGTTCTTCATTGTGTTGTAATTACGCTGTTTGCACTCTGTGCAAGCCAAGGTAATCTTTACCCTCATATCGGCACCTCCTGCATAACGGATTTGTTTCTTGCCTCCCTCGAAAAGTCCGGTTTCCCGCTCTCCATATTCATAAACAGAACTGATTCCGCCATATCCGGTATCAGCCAAAACAGCCTCCGCTTATGAATCTTTTGAATGCTCCACCGATTTTTCTGTGTAAAAAAATGCACAAAAAAATAAACCCTTTTAGAGGTATATCAATTATAGCACGTCCATCGCAATACGTCAAGCGATTTTCCAATATTTATTAAAATTTTCTGAAATTGCCTCTGTACGATATAACAGATAGAAACATTTGTAAGATTCATACCGAATCACCATGTCAAGTCGGTATGAATCCTGCAAATCACAACCCTCTTTGTTTGAGTCCAGCTGCCAACTGAACATAAAATTCCCGAACATCAAAATCCGGAATATTTTCTCGATTCAGGTCAATCATATCCCCGTGAGAAATACCACGTTTGCCGTTCACGGTCAGAAAAGTATAGTCCTGTCCCCACCGAAATGATTTTTCGGACACCAAGCCGTCATTCGGTCCGTCAAAATACTTGACCAGATGATAGGTAAAATTCAGCGGAAATTTTCCATTGGCAGCATGATTGAGTTTGGAGCCAACACTTTGACAATAAATGTTTTCGGGATAGGGCATCATTGGATTGCGTTCGGAGCAGCTGCCGGCAGTCAAATCACGGACTGCCGCGATAAAATCCGGATGATGATCCCCAAGCTTTTTCATTGCCGCATTGTATGCTCCGGCAATACGCTGCTGCATAGATTCCGGCAGCTTATCCAGCAGGTAATCGGCAAATTCGCATCCTCTGTGCGGCGTATTGATCGTAGTGATAGAAGCCACATAAGGCGCTGCTCCGCAGCAACTTACAGCGTATCGGCAATCCAGTCCACCCTTGGAATGAGCAATAATATTCACCTTGCCGCAGTTCGTCTGTTCCACAATTTCCTTTATCCTTGCCGTCAACTCTTCCCCGCTGTCAGACACCGAAGCTGCCGATTCATGATTTCCGTAAAATATTTGCGCGCCGTTTTTCTCTAATTCCTCCGGAATTCTCCCCCAATAATTCAGATATTTAAAATCCCTGAAAAAGACGCCGTGTACCAACAACAAGGGATATTTGGTCTGACAGATTTGCTCATCATGCCGGTTGAGATTCAGTTCCGCCTTTTGTGTTTCAAAATTCACTTCTTCCGACACATTCCTGATAATGCTTGCCAAAGCAACTAAATTGGCAATCGGAATCCATCCCAATAAAATGCCGATTACTCTGTATTTGATTCCGAGCTGAATGGAAGAACAATACACACTGATGATGCCGTTCCAAAATACAACCGCTTCCGCACAGATGCAAACAACCGCGCTCCACATCCATACCGTCCACCGTGCAGGGAACAGATAAAACGCGGCGACAATATGATAAAGGACCGATATAAACGAAGATATTAAAAACATTTTTAAGCATAACACGCCGTGATTACAAACACGTATTTGGAAACTCGGAAATTGCTTTCCAAAAAATATCGGCATAATATTAGCAAGCAAAAATGTGATTAACAGCACCGGAATCAGCCAAAACTTTCTGGTATCCTGTATCAACCAAAAACAATTTACCGAAAAAGTAACCAGCAAGATATTAAATAGAAGCATTATTGTTTTCACTAATGATTTTTGGGATTTTTTCATGATTATGACAATCCCCTTCCAAATATGATGTCCTTTAAAATCAAACCAAATGTTTGCAAAAATGACTGTTATGATTATTATACACGAAACATCCAAAATTGTCCACAAAACATCCAAAATTGTCCAGTTTTCACGATTGCCGAAATACTTTGGCGCCCGCTTTCTTGATATTTTTCATAATTGTTGACAAAACGGTTGTTTTTCATAAAAAGAAGTATTATAATAAAAAGCAAAGTAGCACTATCGCCTGCGGCGGTCATCAAAACAGCGTTTTGATCAATTTATGTTAATAAACATGATTGCAAAAACTGAATACGGATAGTTACGATCGTGTCTGCATGCGCTGACACGGATGAAAGGATGTGTCTGTCTATGAAAAGAATATTCTCCTCTTTTGTAGCGTTATGTTGTCTCACGGCTGTTACCGCTTTCGGAGCATCTGCCCAATCGCTTACCCCCGCAACCGGCGATCGCGCAGTGGAATTGCTGCCATTGTTTATTATTTTGATTATAATTGCAATTGCAGCCATGGTTGCTTGTCTCGTTATCTTTAAAAAGAAAAAATAATATGGAGGATTTTTAATGACATTCGATAAGGTTAGAACCAGATTTGCGCCCAGTCCGACCGGCTATATGCACGTAGGCAATCTGAGGACAGCGCTTTACGCTTACTTGCTGGCAAAAAAAAATAACGGTACTTTTATTTTAAGAATCGAGGATACCGATCAGGAACGTTATGTGGAAGGCGCTGTGGATATTATCTATAACACGCTCCGTCAGACCGGTTTGCTGTGGGATGAGGGTCCCGATATCGGCGGTCCGGTAGGTCCTTATATCCAAAGCCAAAGAATGGGTATGTTTAAAGAGTATGCTATGCAATTGGTCGAAAAAGGAGCCGCTTACTATTGCTTCTGCGACAAAGAAAGACTGGAAGAAGTCAAAGTCATTCAGCAGGCAAGCGGTATTGCTCCCCATTATGACGGTCATTGCCGCAATCTCTCCAAAGAAGAAGTTCAGGCAAAGCTGGACGCAGGAATTCCTTATGTTATCAGACAAAAAATGCCACAGGAGGGTACCACTACTTTCCACGATGAGGTGTTTGGTGATATTACGGTAGAAAATTCTATTTTAGACGATCAGATTTTGATTAAGACCGATGGTATGCCTACTTACAATTTTGCAAACGTGGTAGACGATCATACCATGGGAATTACCCATGTTATCCGCGGAAATGAGTATTTGTCCTCGACTCCGAAATATAACCTGCTGTATCAGGCGTTCGGTTGGGATATTCCGGTTTATGTGCACTGCTCTCCGGTTATGAAAAACGCCACCGAGAAGCTTTCCAAGCGAAACGGCGACGCCTCTTTCCAGGATTTGATCGCCAAAGGCTACCTGACCGAAGCGGTCATCAATTATATCGCTCTGTTGGGCTGGAGTCCGAAGGGGGAACAGGAAGTGTTTACGCTGGAGGAACTGGTACAGGAATTTGACATCAGCGGTATTTCCAAATCGCCCGCTATTTTTGATCCGGTGAAGCTGAAAGCGATCAACGGGGCTTATATTCGTAAACTCAGTTTGAAAAAATTTGAAGAAATGGCAATGCCTTATATTCGGGAAACCTGCAAACGAGAAGATGTTGACACCGCGATGATTGCAGAGGTTTTGCAGCCACGTACCGAATTATTTACTGACATTCCGGAACAGGTTGACTTTATTGACCAATTACCGGAATACGACATCGCTTTATATACCCATAAAAAAATGAAAACCAATTCCGAAACAGCTCTGGAAGCACTAAACTGTCTGCTTCCCGTGTTGGAGGGGATTGAAGAATGGAATATGGATACCCTTCATCAAGCCATTTTCTCTAAAATCGAAGAACTCGGTGTGAAAAACGGCTATATGCTCTGGCCTCTTCGGGTTGCTGTATCCGGAAAGCAATTTACACCGGGCGGAGGATTGGAAATTGCCGTTATCATCGGAAAAGAAGACACCTTGGCAAGAGTGCGTAAGGGTATTGAAAAACTAAAGGCTGAAGCATAAGCGAAGCCTTGAAAAAGGACGAACGTATGATGCAAAACAGCTTTTTTTCTATGATTTCCCGCATGAAACATATCAACCGCTGGGGGTTGATGCGTAACACATGGAGAGAAACTTTATCCGAACACAGTCTGGATGTTGCCGTTATCGCTTACGGATTGGCAGTCATCGGCAACACCCGCCTGCAAAAGGAATATGATTGTGACCGTGCCTCTGTTTTGGGCATTTATCATGACGCAAGTGAAATCATCACCGGCGATCTGCCTACTCCGGTCAAATATCATAACGAAGAAATTAAACAGGCATATAAAAAAGTAGAAAGTGTCGCAAATCAGGCGCTCCTTGATATGATTCCGGAGGATATGAAATCCTGCTATCAGCATCTGTTTATCAAGTCCGAAGAAGACGCGCCGCTATGGAAGCTTGTCAAAGCGGCAGATAAAATTTCCGCATATATTAAATGCTTGGAAGAAGAAAGTGCGGGCAATCAGGAATTTTTAAAAGCAAAACAAACGCTGCATGATTCTATTGTAAACCTTTGTCTGCCGGAAGCAGATATTTTTATAAATGAATTCTTGCCGTCTTTTACAAAAACATTGGACGAGCAATAAAGAAAGGATATAATATCATGAACCAACAATTTCAAAATCAGCCTTATCCACCTGCTCCGAAGCAGCAAAACACCGTAATGGGAATTTTGTCTTACATATCTATTTTATGCTTGATTCCCCTTTTAACCGAAAAAAATGATTCTTATGTGCAATTTCATGCCAAACAGGGAACAAACCTTTTTATCATTGAGGTTATTGTCGGAATCGTCGGCGGAATCTTGACCGGTATTCTCAATTTTATTCCGTTTATCGGCGGATTTTTAAGCGGCATCATCGGATTCGCAACCGGTGTGCTGAGTCTATGCTTTTTCGTGCTCTCAATATTGGGAATCGTCAATGCCTGCAACGGCGAAATGAAGCCCCTGCCGGTTATTGAAAAAATACAGTTAATGAAGTAATAACACCGCATAATTTTAAAAAGACTGAAACGGATCCCTTTTTAACAAACCGCACCCCCTCCGCCTACATAATCGGCGGAGGGGGTGTTTCGTCGGTATATTAACATATATTTTCCTATGTTATTTTAAGAAAAACGGCGGTCATTTCACCAACAATTACATTCCCAATGAATCAATCCGGTTTTGATCTGCACGGCGGATTTGGCTTAAAGTAAAAGATAGCACAAGGCTAACAATAACTTTCCATCTGTTCCTTCCCGCATTAAGACAATCAGTAAAAGAAGAACGATCAAACGGTCCTGATCCAAATTCAACTGAGATAAAATGCCTTCTATAAAGTTTCCTCCGGACTGAGGACTTTTTTGATCCGGCTCTTTTGTTTTTTCCCGGCGTTCCGGCTTTTCCGTCTGTCTGCCGGGCAAATCGGAATGTGTCACAGGTGGCATTTCAGAACGACGATTGCTCTGCTGTCCCGAAATATTCGGTTGATTACGGGCATGGGATTGGTCGGGCGGCGGAGGTTCAGAATGCTGTTTTTTATCAGGCTCGATCCCGTTCAGCTTATTATTGGCAATGCGTTGCATTTCCCGCACTCGCCGAATCGCATCCTGTTGCATGGACATGATATCTTTGCTCGAAAAATTACTGTTTTGCCAAGTCATTTTTCAGTGGGCGGCAGATTTTTCCTGCGCTCCGCTCCCCCCTTATTTATCAGATAAATACTACACAATAACAGTCAATACCAATGCACTTTTTTCACAAAGCACAACCTCTTACGATAAAATAACAGAAACGCTACAAACAAATATGCAACAATGCCTGCTATTTATCGTGTGGCATTTCCCGAAATATTATTTAAAAAAACCGTCCAAAATTCCCGATTCTTTCAATAGAGGAAGTAAGGAGAATAACTTCATCAATTTTAAAACCTCATCCACTTTATGCCGCCTGTCCTCCCGCATCAGCGGACGAAGCGCCTGCAAAAAACGTGTGTTGTCATCCTCGTTGTGAAATGCCGACATTACCTGCTGTATTTTCATAATGGTATTGATATCAATGCCGCCTAAATCCATTCCACCGGTTTGAGCCAGCTTATTTTCCGATGACTGGGTGTTTGCGCTATTTCCTCCTGATGACAGCAATCCGCTCAATGCAGACAGATCAAAGCCTCCCGATGAATCGGATTTTTGTTCGGGACCTGATGCTGCTCCCTCATTTCCAATTCCCAGCATATTCGCAACATTTTGTACTTTCTGCATTCCTTCTTCGCTGCCCAAAATCTCCTGAAGTTTGGAAATGAGATCATCCATTGTTTATTTTTCCCCCATTAATTTTTTCAGCAGCACCTGTGCCTGCGGCGAGTTTAAAAGCTGCTGCGCCAACGCCGGATTTGCGAGCACTTGCTGAACTTTTGCGGCATCGCTCGGATTCATATTTTTAAGAGCGTCATTGATGTTTTGACCTTCTAACTTTCTTTTGAGTTCGTCCGGTGTAGTCCCCATTTTTTTGCTTGCCTTTTGCAGCAATTCGTTCATTTGTTGATCTGAAAAGTTTCCCATCTCATTACTCCCTCTCGGCATATTTGTTCTGTTAACACTTTACTTCTGCTTGCTTTTTTTTACGACATCACGTATGATTAGATATGTTCATCAAATCATCACATATTTATGTTATGCTGGATGAAAATAGTTGCTGTAAAAGCAAATACAGACTTTTAGAGAGGTCCTTCTATGCGAATCATTGTCATTTCCGACACACACGGAAATTTTAAAACCTTGTGGGACATTGTGGATAAACATCAAAACGACGCACAAACAATTGTTTTTCTGGGCGACGGCTTGCGTGAGCTGGAGGATGTCATCACGCTTTATCCCAAACTTGATTTTAAATATGTCGCCGGAAACTGTGATTATGCCAGTACGGCAAAGCGGACAGATGCTTTCTGGGCAGAAGGCAAAAAAATCCTCTTTACACACGGTGACAACTACGGTGTCAAGCACTCCGTTGACCGGCTGATAAGCATTGCCCGTGAAAACCATGCCGACATTGCTTTGTTCGGACACACCCATTGCGGAATAACCGAATATCATGACGATCTTTATCTGATGAATCCCGGAAGCCCATCTTGTCCTCGCAATGCAAAAGCCAGCTACGGCATCATTGATATTGTCCCTGCCGGGATCGCTCTCAATTTGGTTGTGATACCGTAAACGGAAACAACAGAAATCATTATTAACAGACACTCTATTATATGCAGTGTCGAAAAATGTGTGTCTGAACGATTATCAAAAAGAAAGCACCGCGGATTTCCGAAGCGCTTTATCTTTCCTGTATTTTTGCAACAATCTTTTTTCTTTTTTATTATGTAGTATCACTTGATTTATATTTTTCCACTACCGGGTCAATAAACTGATATTTTCGATTATAGTCTTTGGTAGCATCATCCCGTACTACCGGGGAAGTATGTTTTTGTAAAAGCTTGACAATCTGATAAACATCAATCCATATCTCGTTATTTCCTTCTTTTTGTGACTCATCAAAAATAAGTTGCATTCCGAAGTGAAGATGCGGTTTTGTCATCCCATTGACATTTTCCTGGTTGCTGTATCCGGTCATTCCCAAATATCCGATAACATCTCCGGCTTGGATGATTGCTCCTTCCTTGACAGACGGATGGAACGGATGATCTTTACGCAAATGCGCATAGTAGTAGTATCGTTTTTTATCTAAACTGCGAATCCCTACCCGCCATCCGCCGTACTGGTTCCATGCAGCCACCTCAACAATACCGCTTTCTACCGCCATAATCGGCGTGCCGATACTGCCGAGCAAATCATTGCCCAAATGCTTTCGTTTAAAGCCATAGCTTCTGGAATTGCCAAAATCATCATAGTGAGAAAAGCTATATGCATAAGCGATGGGAGAATATGCTTTTAATCCGTACTTCTTTGTCATTTCCGGATGCTCGGTTCCTGCCGTTTCCGGAGTGGCAATCTGATATTCTCCCACCATGCCGCCTAAAACGGCATCATATGCTTCATAAAAATACCGATAATACTTTAAGCTGTTTTCACAAAGCTCTTCAGCCGTTTTCCCATCTTTACATTTGGCAACATATTGGTCCATGTCTTTAGATTTGTATTTTTTCCAATTGCCGCCGTATTTTGTTCCAAGATAAGCAAGCGTTGTAACCCAATCCATATGACAACCGCTCTCTTTGGTTGTAATATCAAGATTTAACGCTTTCTCCATCGCGTTGTAAGGAATATCAAACTCCACCCATTTAATATATTCCTCTCCGATGGCATTAGCAGAAAATTTTAATTTAGACAGAAAGCTGACTCCGGTTACCGTGATCGCCGCGACCAACAAAAGAGCCGTTAAAATAAAAAGTGTATTTTTTTTCAGCACGCCGATCCCTCCCATACAGTATATTGAGGAAACAGCTGATTTATACGAAACTGTATAATTTTTTGATAACGCGTACAGAATACTTTCAGCTTGTCAAATCTTCGATCAGACTTTGAAGCTGTTGTTCATTGTATACTTGTATTCCGGATTGCAAGCTTTGTATATCCTCTTCCGGCAAAGTTTCTACCGGCACTTCATATATTTGAGCAGGAGTACTCTCTCCGGCTTTAAAAACAGCGATATTCCCATCGTATTCTTTAATAATATAGGAATACGAAACGGGCTCATCGTTTTTCGGCTGAGCAGCGCCTATATTGTTTCCGATGGCATACAAAAAAACCGATACGGATAAAATAAGGATAAATACAGCAATTCCTACGCCGACAATATCTGCTTTTCTCATAGTAACGATCATTCCTTTCTATGTTTGCTTCCTAACCGTTTACAAGGCAATTGAAGCAAATGGAGCGTAACAAGACAGCTCATACTGATCATGATACATGATAATAAAACTTTCTCTGTATTCCGGTATCATTACAATCCTTACCGACCGTATTACTTTTTAATCAAGATATAAGTTATCATTGTAACTTTATTTTAGTCAAATCTAAAATTTATATTCAATTTTGTTCCAATTTCACAACAAGAAATGGCAATATATTACGATTATTTTACAGTTTCCAAATTTTACTTAACAAAATCCCTTGATTGTGATATAATAAGCTGGAAATATCATCGAAATCATAGGTTTTGGGTGTTTCTGAGAGCATAGAACCATTGCTCGCTTCGCTATGCCAGTGGTTTATGATATAATAAATTGAAATATTATTCTTCAACAGCGTTTCAATGACACAGCAATATTACAAAGCCAAACCGGCTATGATAAAAAGCAATATGGTATCAATCACCGGGCGAGTTTGACAGAATTGCAGAAAGCACCTATCATGCTGCTCTGTGGTGATTCAAAGGAGGCAAATACACGGATGAATGAAAAAAATCCAAAAAAGAGTACAAAATCAACTGCATCTAAGCATAAAACAAAAAAGAAACCAACATCCAAAGGGATGCGCATTTTTAAAAAGGTAATGGCTACCGTCGGCAAAGTTTTTGCCACGATGTTTTTGGTCGGCGTCATTACGGGATGTATCGTTATCACTGCGCTCACCGTCTATGTTATGAAGTTTTCGGACACCACTGATCTCGTAGATATATCTGACTTAAAAGAAAATTATACCACTATTTTATATGCCAATGATTCCAGCGGCAATCCAATTGAGGTAGAAAAACTTTACTCGGAAGAAAACCGGGAATGGGTCGATCTGGAAGATATCCCCATTCATGTGCAAAGAGCTTTTATCGCCACCGAAGATAAACGGTTCTATGATCACCAGGGCGTTGACTGGAAACGTACTTTTGCTTCTTTTGCAAACCTGTTTTTACATTTTTATGATACGAAACAGGGCGGTTCCACCATTACGCAGCAGGTTATCAAGAATGTAACCAATGATAATGATCAAAGTATTCCACGTAAGGTCAGAGAAATATTCCGTGCAATGAACATGGAACGGGAATTTTTAAAAGATGATATTCTGGAATGCTATATGAATATTATTGCGCTCGGCGGAGACCAATATGGGGTGCAGGCAGCGTCAAAATATTATTTTAACAAGGACGTAAAGGATTTGACCTTAGCGGAAGGCGCCTCTCTGGCAGCTACCATTAAAAGTCCGAATTCGCTGAATCCCAAAAAGAGCCCGGAAAAGAACAAAGCCCGCAGAAACGATTATACACTTAAAGAAATGAAAAAGCTGGGGCTGATTACAGAAGAACAATATGAGGCAGCAATCAAGGAAGAAATCGTTGTAGCCGGAACGCAAACCGATAAAACCGAAACCCCGATCAAGAAAGTCCAAAGCTATTTCACCGATCATATTATTAACGAAGTCATTGAAGATCTGATGGAAACTTATGACTGGGACAAAACTTATGCACAGCATAAGTTATATACCGCCGGCTATCGGATTTATACAACAATGGATATTGAATTGCAGAAAACGCTTGAGGAAAAATATAAAGATCCCCTTACGTTTTATAAAACCAGCAAGGTCAAAGATCCTCCGCAGTCTGCTATGATCATTCTGGATTACAGCGGAAATATCAAGGCGGTGGTTGGCAGACGGGGTGAAAAATCACAGGCGCGAGTATTCAATTTCGCTACCATGGCTAATTTAGGGATTGGTTCTTCGATCAAGCCTCTTTCGGTATATGCTCCGATGATAGACGCCAATTTGATTCATTACTCCACTATGGTGCAGGATTCCCCTTCTATCAAAAATCAGGACGGTACAATGGGACCGAAGAACTACGAAGGCAAAGGTACCAATCAATGGATCACGATTGAAAATGCCATTCGGGTTTCCAAAAATACCGTTCCCGCCAAGTTATTGTTAGAAAACGATTACCGTCAAAAAAGCTTTGACTTTTTACAAAACAAGTTAAGGATCTCCTCCTTGGTAAAATCCAAAAAGGTAACATTGGAAAGTGGGAAAACAGAAACGCTCAGCGATGTCGACTACGCACGTTTAGCAATGGGATCGTTGGTTTACGGCGTAAAATTGTCCGAACTTGCCGCGGCATATGAAATGTTCGGCAACGGCGGATACTATAACGAACCGGTGGCTTATACCAAAGTAACATCGGCTGACGGAAAAACGGTCATCCTGGAAAAGGAAGCCAGACCGGTGCGCGTCATTTCAGAAGAAACGGCAAGTGTGATGAACAAACTGCTGCAGCGTGTAGTAGAAGGTCCCAGCGGTACAGGTCGATATGCGAAACTGTCTACCCACACTGTTGTCGGAAAAACAGGTACAGCAAACGACGGTAAAAGTCAGGTTTTCGTAGGATTGACTCCTTACTATATCGGCGCTGTATGGGTCGGATATGAAACACCAAAAGAATTCAGCAACAACGTTGTTTATAAACCTGCAGTAATTTGGAAAAATGTGCTGGAGGGCGTGCACAAAAAACTTCCTGCCAAGGAATTTGTTCTTTCCGGTAAAATGAAAGAACTTGCCTATTGTACCGAAACCGGTTATCGCGCCAGCGGGAACTGTCCGCACACCGCAACCGGATATTATAAATCAGATAATATTCCTTCTATTTGCACCAAACACCTCGCAGATTAGGCTGCATAACCCATATACTGTATATCAGAGAAAGGTATGATAACATGTCATCATTGGATATTGGAATTGATTTGGGTACCACATCTGTTATCGTTTATATGCACGGAAAAGGAATTATTCTTCGAGAGCCCTCAGTAGTCGCCGTGGACACCAGAAACGACACCGTTATTGCGGTTGGCAAAGATGCTTTTGAGATGGTTGGTAAAACGCCGGCTTATATTAACGCTGTGCATCCGCTGAAAGACGGTGTTATTTCCGATCATGTTCTCACTGAATATATGATAAAAGAATTTTTGAGAAAGACCAGCGAAAGTTTGATGATTAAACCACGTGTGGCAATTTGCGTCCCTTCTGCCATTACAGATGTAGAATCCAGAGCAGTAATACGTGCTGCCACCAGTGCCGGTGCCAGAAAAGTCTACTTGGTAGAGGAGCCAATTGCCGCTGCGATCGGCGCAGGAGTGAATATATCTGAAGCAAACGGTACCCTGGTTGTAGACATCGGTGGTGGCACAACTGATGTTGCTATCAT
>CAUHFD010000016.1 GCA_959605275.1 uncultured Eubacteriales bacterium
TAAAGGGCTGCATAGGGGGAATACGGCAGGGCTTACACCAAAAACTGCCTAAGGCACGCTAAAATCCTGTTGGGAACTTTCCAAATCCTTACAGCGCCACAATACCATGCATAAGGCTTTATGCCCACCGAGAAATCT
Organism: uncultured Eubacteriales bacterium; assembly: GCA_959605275.1. GTDB lineage: Bacteria > Bacillota > Clostridia > Oscillospirales > Ruminococcaceae > HGM13222. The sequence goes on from CAUHFD010000016.1 coordinate 139, forward strand.
GTGGGTTTTTCTATACAAAAAAGCACCCATTCAAAACGAATAGGCGCTTAGCTGCGGATTGATTTTCCCCGAAAAGAAGAGACAATTCTTATACTGAACAATTGTTGTTTTTGCCATTCCATTTTAATTTGAGAAGGCAATATATCTTTGAAAATAGCTTTATTATCAGATAAATGCCAAACGAAACGGCTAAAGCAAATACCACTACTTTTCCTACAACGATTGGGAAATAGTTCCCTCTTAGATGTATATCAGGAACAGCCTCTGCCAATTTGGAATAGTAAATTTGATCTGGAATCCATGATATAATGTATGCGCCGAACGTTAAATCTGAAATTAACTTGATCGTCTTCCCGACAATAACATTAGGGCTTGGAATAGAAATAGAGTTGATCAATAAAAATACCAGAGTAGCATTTACGGTATTCTGGAGACTTCCCCAATCGCACCATGGTCCCCATACAAATTTGATAGAATAACTTCTCCAAATATTATATGTTCCAAAGATAGCAACAGAACAAATCAGCAACAAAAGTATTTTCCATGTTTTCAATTTTTTCACATCTATGTCCGTTCTTAAATATGCTCCGATACAGTAATAAGTGATAGGATAAAGGCTGCTCCACCAATTCGGTACGATTTGATTGTAGGAAACGGATAGCCAAGGCTTTATTAGTGCATCAGGAGTAAGAAAATCATAAACATTAAAAATACTCGGTGCCACGGTGAGTACACACAAAATAATCACTATGCAAAAATGCCCGTGTTTTGTATCCGCTGCCTTCCACAATGCATTTAACAACGGAACAAGCAAATAACAGCCAATATACATATTTACATACCAGGCATATTGCTTATACCCTAATATATTGAAAATGCCATCTTGAACCGATAGAGGCTCCTTTAAAAAATACACTTTGTATATTATAATTGCTAAGGCAGCTAATAAGTATGTGACTAAAACTTTCGATAATTTCGAATAAAATTTCAATATGCTTTTTTTCTCAAGCTTTATATCTTTTGTAACCATTAGATATCCGCTTAAAATCATAAAAAGAGGCACACAAACCATAAAAAAAGTGCGCCCATACGTCATCAAATACATTCTTTTTCCTTCAAGCGGAACATTATAATATCCGGAATTCAAAAAGAAATGAATTGCCGGAACTGACACAAAAGCAATAATACGAGTGATATCAAGCGATACGTCCCTTTTCCTGGTAGCGGATTCTGACATTTCTTCCTCCTTAAGCTAATATAAAACAGTCATCATCGCTTTACACGCCGCATTGAACAACGGGGAAAGCGACATTTTTTACATAGGTGGAAGGAATATTGCGAATGCATGCACATCAACACAACATTTCTTTTGTTTGAGTCTATCATATTTATGTAAAAAAATCAATAATAAAGGCATAGAAAAGGAGATTACGGCTTGCAATTCAGAAAAAAGGATTTTGTTGTCGAAACATCTTGACATTTTATTCATAAAAGAATATAATAATGCACAAATGAAGTTTTAAGCAAGTGCTGTGACGCTGGCAAGTTTCAATCATAGATACACATTTTCTGTGTGTTTTTGTCGTCTTGCCATGCTGCAAGATTTTTTTTTGCTGTTTTATGCAAATCCCTGCACGAAAATTCAGAAAGGAATGATGGTTACAAAGATGAAAAAATCGACTTCAAACCAGATGATTGGCTATTTGCCAAACGAAACCCCCAGCTTTTGGAAATTATTGCTGTATGCGATACAGCAGGTCATTGTTATGTTCCCGGCGACAATTACGGTCGCGCTGATTACCGGCTTTCAGGTGTCTACCACTATTTTTGCCAGCGGACTTGCTACGCTGTGCTTTATTTTGATTACCGGCAGAAAGATTCCGCTGTACTATGGTTCCAGTTTTGCGTATCTTACGGCAATCGCCAGCATGTGCGCCGCGAAGGGATATGCCATGACAGACGGCATTCTGCCGCAGATTGCGATTCGAGAGGCGCAGTTCGGCATTATTATGTCGGGATTTGTTTCGATTGCAGCCGGTTTGATTGTCAAGTATGCAGGCTCCAAGGCGGTTGAAAAGCTCCTTCCTGCCAGCATTACCGGTTCGGTTGCAATGATTATCGGACTGACCCTCGCCGGCAACGCTTTGGGCGATGCCATTCCGCAGTTAGCGGAGGGCGCAACCGCTCATTCCGCCGAGCAGGGCTGGTGGATCGTGGTTTCCTTGGTAACTTTACTTTCTACGGTGATTTACTCCCGCTATCTGAAAGGACTTCTCGGTCAGTTGCCGCTGCTTCTGGGTGCGCTCACCGGCTGCGCGGTCGCGGCAGTTCTCTATTTCGCAGCCGATGTCAATTTGTTCCGTCAGGTTCCTGCATCGGCATTGGAAGCTTCGGTATGGAAACTCGGAGACGGCTCCATCTTTGCGCTTCCGGCATTCTCTTTGCCAAAGTTCTCCATCGAAGCATTGGTTGCGATCATGCCAATTGCAATTGCAACCATTCCGGAGTCTACCGCGCATATTTATCAGCTTGACATTTATGTAAATGACGTTGCAAAGAAAAAAGGCAAGGGCAAATTTAACATGGCTTCCCTGCTGCACAAAAATTTGATCGGTGACGGTCTTTGCGATATGATTTCAGGTGTTATCGGCGGACCTGCCGGAACCAACTACGGCGAAAACATCAGCACCATGGCAATCACAAAAGTGTTCTCTGTTCCGGTTCTGATTGCAGCGGCGATTATCGCAATGATTGTTTCCTGTTTCACTCCGCTTATTAAAGTCATTTACGGCATTCCGCTGGCGGTTATCGGCGGACTGGAGATTTATCTGTTCGGTGCGATTGCCGCACAGGGTATCGCAATCATGATAGACAAGAAAGTAGATATGTTTGATTCTAAAAACATTGCGGTGATTGCTTCGGTCATGGTAATCGGTATCGGCGGACAATATGCGTTCGGCGGAAATATTCCGTTGTTTGGCATACAAGTTCCCTGTATCGCGGGCGCTGCGATTTTCGGTATCTTATTGAATCTGATTCTCTCCATCGGTTCCAAGAAAAAAACCGATGACGATGCGCAGGAAAACGAAACAGCAGAAAATCCGGCAGAAGAAATAGCGGCGGAAGCCGGCGCCGATGCTGCACAATAGGATAGGGACAAGCTCTTTTATCCGGATAACAGAACCAAACCGGGTCTTGCAAAGCTGCAAGACCCGGTTTCTTTTTTCATTAATGTCTGCTGAATAAACGCAATTGTCAATAATCGCTGAGAAAATTGCGGTTCGGCACAGAACAAGTCTCCGATTCGGCAGAATCAGGCGTCGGCAAAAAGCAAGATTGTGTTAATAAGCAGCAAAATGCTTTCTTTACATCGGAGCGCTTTCAAATATAATAAAGGTATAGCAGTTAGGATTCCGCTCGGCAAAAATGCCGGCTCGGAGAACGCGGGTGTCCGATGCGGGTCGGAACTGCCTTTGATCAAGCGAAAAAAGAAAAAGGAATGGTGATAATGATGTATCAGTTCCCAATCGGTGTAATGGTAAATTCTTTTCGGCTGCCGTTTCGGCAGGCAGTGGAAAAAGCAGTAGAAGTCGGTGCAAAAGGGATCCAGATGTATACGGTTTCGGGGGAGATGGCACCCGAAAATCTGACGCCCCAAAAACGACGGGAAGTATTGGACATTATTCGATCCAACGGATTAGTGGTGTCCGCGCTTTGCGGTGACTTCGGGCAGGGGTTTGGAGACAGCGCGAAAAACCCCGAGCTGATTGAACGTTCCAAACGGGTACTTGATTTGGCAAAGGATCTGGAAACCGATGTGGTTACAACTCATATTGGTGTTGTGCCGGAGGACAAGAACGTTGAGCGGTACAAAATTATGCAGGAGGCTTGTTTTGAACTAAGCCGATATGCTGACCAAAACAAGGCGCACTTCGCGATTGAAACCGGTCCCGAACGGGCAGAAGTTTTAAAGGAATTTTTGGATTCTTTGGGATCGCGCGGCGTTGCGGTCAATCTCGATCCGGCAAATCTTGTCATGGTGACGGGAGATGACCCGGTAAAGGCGGTTTATACGCTGAAGGACTATATTGTTCACACCCATGCAAAAGACGGCATCAAGCTGCTCGACAAAAGCCCGGAAATCATCTACGGGTTGGTCGAGGAGGAAATACAGACGGGAGAAGCCTTCCGGGAAGTTCCGCTCGGAACCGGCGGGGTAGACTTCCCGAAATACCTTGCCGCACTGGACGATATCGGTTACAAGGGATATCTTACCATAGAGCGTGAGGTCGGAGAAAATCCTGCCGCGGACATTCGGACAGCGGTGGAATTTTTGGAAAAAATCTTAAAGGAGAATCTAGTTTAAAAGAAATGCAGTGCATTTCTTTTAAACTCCGCTTTTGTGCCTTTTCGGCAAATATCACGCCGAAAACGGACAAAAGCTCAGAAAGGATGGTTATCAAAATGAGTAAACTCAAAATTGCGGTGATCGGCGTCGGTTCGATCTCACAATTACATATTCAGGGGTATTTGAAAAACAAGGATTGCGAACTTTATGCCTTTTGTGACATCAATGAACAACGACTACGGGAGATGGGCGAAAAATACGGGATCACCAGGCTCTATACCGACAAGGACGAAATGCTCCGCGACTGTCCTGAGATCGACGCGGTCAGTGTTTGCACCTGGAACAGCGCGCATGCGGAATGTACGATTGCTGCCTTGAATGCCGGCAAAAACGTGCTCTGTGAAAAGCCGATGGCGATGAATGCCGCTGAGGCGGAGGCAATGTATGCCGCGGCAAAAAAAAGCGGCAAGCTGCTGATGATCGGGTTTGTTCGTCGTTTCGGAAACGACTGCTCCATTGCCAAGGAGTTTATTGACGCCGGTGATTTCGGTGACATTTATTACGGCAAAGCAACTTATCTGCGGCGCGCCGGAGCTCCGGGCGGCTGGTTTGGCGATTCCTCCCGTTCGGGTGGCGGTCCGCTGATCGACCTGGGCGTTCATGTCATTGATCTGACCCGTTATCTTGCCGGCAATCCCAAACCGGTTTCGGTCTACGGAGCAACCTTTAAAAAGCTGGGCGACCGCAGTCATATTAAATCCAGAGGCAATTATGTCGCCGCCGGCAACGAGCAAAAGCCGGTTTTTGATGTGGAGGATCTGGCTTCCGCGCTGATTCGTTTTGACAACGGTTTTGTGCTGTCAGTTGAGGCGAGTTTCAGTTTGAACATCAAGGAGGACTGTGGTACCATTGAGTTGTTCGGGACAAAGGCGGGCGCTGTGTTGAATCCCGAGCTGGAAATCTTCACGGAGCAGAACGGTTATCTCACCAACGTGAGCTTTAATGCGCCGACTGCCCTTAGCTTTGACGGGCTGTTTGACAATGAGATCAATCATTATGTTGCCTGTGTTGCGCAAGGTCTGCCCTGTCGTTCGCCGGCAGAGGACGGCATCACTATTATGAAGATTCTGGACGCTGTTTATGAGTCCGCAAGAACCGGACACGAGGTCATGATCGCGGACTGACCTTTTGCGAACAAAATCCGATTGGAAAAGGAATGGTAGTTCAAATGAAAACAGCAATTTCGTCTTACAGCTTTGCCCGGCTGATGAACGGGCAGACCGAAACCCAGCTTTCGGTCATCGGCAAGGCAAAAGAACTGGGTTTTGCGGCAATTGAATTTACCGATCTCACTCCACCGCAGGGCTGTACCGAGGCGGAATATGCGGTGCAGTTGAAAGCGGAGGCTGATCGGTGCGGGATCGAAATCGCCTGTTATTCGGTCGGGGCGGATCTGCTCGGCGGCTGCGGCGGGGATTTGGAGGCGGAAATCAACCGTGTGAAAGGAAAGGTCGATGTTGCTGCGCTTCTGGGCACAAAGCTTTTGCGGCACGATGCCGCCTTTGCGTTTCCCGGAAATTCGCGTCAGTATCAGGGCTTTTCAAACGTACTGCCGCGTTTTGCGAAAGGATGCCTGGCGATAACCGAATATGCCGCTCAAAAAGGCATTCGCACGATGGTGGAGAATCACGGACAGTTTTGTCAGGATTCCGAGCGGGTGGAATTGCTTGTGAACACGGTTGCTCATCCGAACTTCGGGCTGTTGGTGGACGTCGGTAATTTTCTTTGTGCAGATGAAGATCCGATCACGGCGGTAGGTCGCTGTGCCCCCTATGCCTTTCATGTCCATGTAAAAGATTTTCTCTATAAATCGGGGCAGGAGGACGATCCCGGCGAGGGCTTTTTCAGCACGCGGGGCGGTGCATTTTTGCGGGGTACGGTGGCAGGACACGGCGTTGTGCCGATCAGGCAGTGTATCCGCGCATTGAAAAATGCCGGTTATGACGGATATCTGACCCTGGAATTTGAGGGACAAGAGGAAATCGGATATGCTTTACGGGCGGGAGCCGCCGCTGTTGCAAAGCTAATTTAAACGAATGATTATAACAAACGGACTGCCTTTTTTGAAAGGCAGTCCGTTGCTTTAGGATAAAAACCGTTTTGCGCCGGTTAACTTGTCCCGATAAAGGGCTAAGTTGATAACCGGCACTCCGTTTTTTTCGGCGCTGTTTACGGTATAGGCAGTGCCGCCCCTGCCCGAGGATTGATAGCAAATTAAAAGGGACGAATGTTCAATCATCCATTTGTTGCGGTCATAATAAACTTGGGGATAATAAGATTTTGCCAAACAAACACGACAGTCTGACTCCTTGTATACCTCTGTGGCACGCCTTGCCCAGTCGCCGTACCATTCCTTTGTCATAAAGAAATTTTCTATAAACGGAAGCACTGATATCAGCCGGATATGCGGGTGCTTCTTTTTTATTTCGAGAACTGCTTCGGCGGCAATGATATCGAAGCCTGACATCATACCGTGGATAAAGTTGCTTTTTCCCTCCGTTACTGCGTTGTCGATTGCGGCAAGTAAATCATAATAAACAGCATTCATGGCAGGCTGAGAGAGGTCACCAACGTCTGGCAGCTTGTTCGGACGGTGTCCGGAAAAGCAAACATTCAGATGCTTTTGGAAAAACGCCGCTTGATTGATATTTGTCATCGAAACACCTTCTTTTTTACTAATATCGCTTTATAGAATACATATAATATAATTATATCTCATATAGTGAGCCTAGTCAATATTCATATCTCCTTATATAAGCCAAAAATACATTAAATATAGATTAAAATATTATCATAGGAGATAAAGAGGTGATATGTTTGCTGGTAAATGGTGTTGATTATGAAGCGTTTTTACCAAAAAGACTGTCGGAATTACGAACACAAAAGAATGTATCAGCCAGAGAAATGAGTCTAGCTTTGGGACAAGGTCATGGTTATATCAATAAAATTGAAAACGGTCATTCAATGCCCTCTATGCCGGTTTTCTTTTATATCTGCCAATATCTTGATGTAACGCCGAGCGAGTTTTTCAGCAGTGATTTAAAGGCTCCGCACAAGTTATCGGAGCTGATGGAAAGCTTAAAGTCAATAGACGGCGAGCAAATCGAGCATTTAAATGCGTTTATTACCGGATTCAAAAAGGATTGAAAAAACCTCCGTCTGCTGTACAGACGGAGGTTTTTAGACTGTGATAAAGGCAATAACGCTCTGAACTGGGATGTAAAAACGGATATACACTATTCTTATTATGCGAACGCAATCTTATTCCTTTCACACACTTTGCCGCAGATTAAGTCCGGGCATTATGCCTGGCTTTTTTGGAAATCCGCGCTGGGTAAATTGCCGATAATGGATTTATAGGTTTTGGAAAAATAGGAAATGTTTGAGAATCCGCTGGCATAGGCGCTTTGGGCAACATTATATTTCCCTGTGCTCAACAAGGATAGTGCATAATTACAGCGGATATAATTTAAATGGCGCAGCATCGTTTGTCCGGTGACCTCTTTAAAAATGTGGCACATATAATACCTGCTCAGTCCGACGCTGCGGCAAATGTCATCAATGGAGATATCCTGTTCAAAATGCTCGTAAATGTATTGAATGGCGGCTTTTACGGCATGAAATTTCGGAGATTCCGGCATATTGATGATATTGTCATCATTGCACTGGCGCGCGAGAAGCGCCAAAAGGCACTGTACATATCCGCTGATTGCTTCGCGGTAATAGGGACGCTTACGTTGGTATTCCTCCGCGATTTGATTGTAAAACCGCACGATCTCCGGGTCGGAAGACTTTACGGGCAGATTTCCCGCGCCGGGATAGACCGAAGCGTCGGGAATCAGGCAGTAATACTCGCATCTTTCGCTGATCGGATAGATCATATGCAGGCGGTTGCTGTCTACGATTGCAATTTCGCCTGCGGCAACCTTTGTCTTCTGTTCGTCGGAGCATACGGTCGCTTCTCCCTCAATAAACAGCAAAAGCTCGGGATTTTTATGCCAGTGCGGCAGAAACTCGGCGCCGGTTTTGAGCAGCATGTCCCGATGGAACAGGATCTTTAGCTGGGCGTCTTTATAGATATGATATTCGTATGGCATAAAAATCACCATTCCTTTTCGGACGGCGCCGATTTGCTCCGGATCGCCCGGTGTCTTTACGGCTTTCTATTTCTGCAATAGAAGCTGTTCGAGGTGGGCAACCGTCTTTACAATATAAGTGGCTTGCGCGCGCTCCAGTTCCGCTCGGTTTCCGTAGCCGTAAAGAACACCGACCGAATCCAAGCCGGTTTTTTGCGCGCCGATTATGTCATAGTCTCGGTCGCCGATCATGACTGCCGATGAACGGTCGGTGACGTCGCAGGCTTCCAACGCATATTCGATCACTTCGTTTTTCTTTGACCTGGTTCCGTCTAAATTGGCGCCGGCAATATATCGGAAACAGCCGTCAAGCTGAAAATGCTCCAGGATCTGTCTTGCAAATATCTCCGGCTTAGAAGTGGCGACAATCAGCGTTTTCCCGTTGTCTGTCAGATGTTCCAGCATAGGAGCTATCCCATCATAAACTTCGTTTTCAAAAATGCCTTTTTCGCGGAAATATTCCCGGTAGAGTGTGACGGCATGTTTTGCTTCCTCTTCGGAAAAACCGTAATACTTTTCAAAGGAATCTATCAGCGGCGGTCCGATAAACGGATACAGCTGTGTTTTGTCAGCAACCTCTATGCCGTATTTTTTCAGCGCGTAGGCAACAGAGTTGGTGATACCGACACCGGGATCGGTCAAAGTGCCGTCCAAGTCAAACAAAACAATCTGATAATTTTTCATTACCGCTTTCCGTCCTTTTCCCAAATCGCGCCGAATCTGATGCTTGCATGATTTCGGCATTCTGTAATCATTATAAAACATTGCTGGGGGAAACGCAACGGTTTGCAGGAAAAATCCGGAAAGATTCAGATGAAGCAACACAGGCATTGACTTTGCCGTGCAATTACGATAGAATAAAGCATACTGCCCGTGAATGTTTACAAAATATTTACAGCCGTTCATAAGAAAAGGATGTAAAATCCTGATAAAAACAGTATGATAAAATAGACATAAGAATATAAATGGAATCCTTTTCGTTTGCGGATAGCGAAAACAGAGGGGATTGTTTTGTTGCGGGGGCAGCCCCGAATAGAGGAAGGGAAGGTCGCCGAAATGGCAAAGGATCATTTGGATTTAGAGGAAATTAAACGCCGCCAGCAGCAGCTCGTGGAGATGAAGAAGGTAAAACAAGGGCAGATCGAGGCGCCGCAGGTGGATCTGGAGGCAGAAAAAATTGTACCGCATACCGTCAAGGAAAAACGTCAGAATTTCTGGTATCATTATAAATGGGTGACGATCGGATCGATTTTGGGAGCGGCATTGCTGATATTTTTTATTGTGGATATGGCGACCAAAGACAAATACGACATTACCATTATGGCATTTAATCAGTATCAGGGATATTTAAGCACGGCTGTGCAGGAGAAAACCTTTGAGCAATTCGCCGCCGATACCGACGGAAACGGCGAAGTTAATGTGCTGGTCAACGGCGCGCAAACTTATCCCTCCGGCAGCACATCATCCGGCGCGGTTGTCAATCCCCAGATGGCGCAGGTGGCAAGTACCAAATTATTTGCGGGAATGCAGACTTTTGAAGGATTTATTTTCCTGATGGATGAGAGCACTTATGATTCTCTGATAACCGATTCCGAAACCGGGAAAAAGGCAGATATCTTTCTGGACCTTTCGCAGTATAGCGGGAAAAACGCCGCTTTTCAAGGGGATAAATTATATTTAAAGGATACGCAGTTGGCAAAGGACTGGGGATTTAAAGAAGTGCCGGATGATTTGTTCCTCTGTCTGCGTGATTTTGATAAATATGATGCGGGAAAAGAAACCAACCGCGTGAAAAAACTGCGTGCGCAGTATGCCCAGGAAAAGGAAGTTTTTGACAAGATTATCGAATCAGTGTTGAAAAATCCTGCACCGGCAGAAAACACAAGCGATATATCCAGCAAGTAGGTTTAAAAAATGCCCTTATCCACCGGTTCTCGGTTGGATAAGGGCGTTTTTACGGTATTTTATTCATTCCTTCTGCTTTGGTGCCGGATTGCGCAGGTCGGACAGACCGAGAATGTAATCAGTAGTGGTATGATAATATTTTGCTAATGTGATTAATGCCCAAACCGGAATTTCATAGATTCCTTTTTCATATCTCCGATAAACCTCGCGCTTACAATTTAAAACTTCTGCAATCTCTTCTTGTGTTTTATCCGAATCAACTCTTAAATCTTCCAGGCGCTGAAAAAACATTGGAAATCACCTCATTTATAATGCTACTATTTTGTGGCATTATAAATGAAATTATGCTACAATATTGTGGCATAGGGAGATGATATTGGAAATCGCCATGATTTTGGATAAGCTTCAAAAGAACGCAAATAATATTTATCCGCCGATTAGCATTTTTTAATTCTTACCGCATATAATAAAGAGGAAAGACAGCGTGGTCTGACAAGGGATAGAAATATCCCTTTGTCAGGCTTCTTTTTTTTGAAAAACAAATTGTGATTAGAAACGGAGAGAAAAATATGTGTTCTATTTGTGGGATCCTCGGCGGAGAACAGGAAAACAGGAAGATGCCTTTACAGCAAATCAATGCGCAAATGAAGAACAGGGGTCCGGACCAAAGCGGTATTTATCTGGGCGAAGATGCTGCGCTGGGTCACAACCGGCTGGCAATCATCGATCCCGAAAACGGGATACAACCGATGACGAGGCGGTATCAAGACCATGATTATACTATTGTATATAACGGTGAGCTGTATAATACTCCCGAATTGACGGCGATAATCCGAGACAGAGGAATTACACCGGAAACATACTGTGATACGGAAGTGGTGCTTTATATCTATATTTTATTCGGGGAAAAATGCGCATCGATGTTAAACGGCATTTTTGCTTTCGCGGTGTATGACGGAGAGAAAAAAGCAACCTATTTTGCCCGTGACCGGTTTGGCGTTAAGCCGTTGTTTTACACCTTTGTGGGAAAGACGCTGGTATTTAGTTCGGAAATCAAAGGGTTGCTGCAATACCCCGGTGTGAAACCCGAGGTGGATCAAACAGGATTATGGCAGCTTATTTTTCTTGCGCCGGTACGGTTGAGCGGCGGTATTTTTAAAGGCATTGAGGAAGTGGAACCCGCACAGCAGGCAATATATCAAGACGGCAGACTGACAAAGACGCGGTATTGGCAACTGGAGGCGAAAGAATGCCGTGACAGCCGGGAGGAGGTCATTGAAAAAACCAAGTTTTTGCTGACCGATGCCATTCAGCGACAGCTTGTTTCGGATGTACCGCTTTGTACCCTGCTGTCCGGCGGCTTGGATTCTTCTGTAATCAGCGCAGTGGCGGCTTCGCATTATCGGGAACAGGGCTTGCGGCTTAATACCTATTCGTTTGAATATGAGGGCAACAAGGAGAGCTTTCACAGCAGTTTGTTCCAGCCCCAGAGCGATGACGCCTACGCGCTGTATATGGCGGAGTGGCTGGGGACAGAGCATCATGTGCTGACCGCACCGACCGAAGAGGTTGCCGGTTTGCTCGGAGCGGCGGCAATGGCGCGTGATTTTCCGGGACAGGCGGATATTGACTCTTCCCTGCTCTATTACTGCCGGCTAATAAAAGAACGTCATACGGTGGCAATGTCAGGAGAATGCGCGGATGAAATATTCGGCGGCTATCCCTGGTTTTATCGACCCGAGATGCTCAACAGCGGATTTTTTCCTTGGATCCATGATCCGATGCTGCGGGCATCGTTGTTTGACGACGGGATCGTCCGGAGCAAAGAAGGCTGTGAATATATGCGGGAGCAATACCGAAAGAGCATGGCAAACTGTCCGATCCTGGAGGAGGACTCCGATACGATGCGGACCAGCCGGCGCGCCACATGGCTGTCGGTCAACTATTTTATGGCGTCCCTGCTGGAACGGAAAGACCGGATGAGTATGGCGTCGTCGGTAGAAGTCCGTGTGCCGTTTGCGGACCATCGGATATTGGAATATGTATATAATGTGCCATGGGAGATCAAATTTGAAAACGGGGTAGAAAAAGCATTGCTGCGAAATGCCATGGCAGAATATTTGCCGGAAAAGATTCTTTACCGAAAAAAGAGTCCTTATCCTAAGACGCAGAATCCCAAATATGAAGAATTGGTGCGGACAGCCCTGACAGAACGGCTGAGTCAGCCCGATTCTCCGCTGCGGCAGATGCTGAACAGGCGGCAATTCGATTCGTTTTTGCAGTCAGACAATGAAACCTGGTTCGGTCAGTTGATGAGCAAGCCGCAGCTACTTGCTTGGCTGCTCCAGTTTGATATCTGGGCAGAACGATACCGGGTAAATTTTACAGTCAATTAATTTAAAAAGCAGACCGCAAAAGCGGTCTGCTTCAGTTTAATGGGGAGGCAGCACAGGGATCATCGTAAATCGGATTGTCTAACGCCTGCATCCTGTCGAGTGTTTCCTTGAAAAACAAATCCAATTGACCGATATATCCGTTCTTCCAGGGTTTGTTTCTGCCGCAATAATGGATGATTGTTGCGTTTTTGCGTACCCAGTCCAAATCAAACCAGGCGTCGTTTCTCGGATTCAGCGCGAACAGCCGCTCCGTCATATTGTAGCGGTAGGGATCCAGTGAAATGATTTGGCTGCCGTACAATGCACTGATGATATCCTGATCCGGTAAAATCAGTTTGTTTTTGTACTTTTCAATGTAGAGGAAAACCTCCTGTATGTTTTGCTCCAGTCGAAGCCGGCGCAGGTTCATCAGCATAACGCCCGAATTGATATAAGGGCTGTCTTCGTCCATATCCAGCCGCAATTCATTTACTTTGTGCATGAGTTTTTTGATGTGGGAAGCCGCTGCAAAGAACGAATCCTGCATCGGCATTTCGTATAATTCTTTTAAGCTGCCGTTTACAATAATATCAGGATCAAGATATAAAATTCGGTCGACATCTTCCGGCAGATAGCGGGCAGCGAAAATTCGGTAATAAATTTCCTGGGGATATCTTGCCGTTGTAGGAGCGTCCTCCAGTTCGAGATTTTTTGCATGAACCGGAATCAGCCTGTTGGGAGAATGAAGAATGGCTCTTGTGGAAGCCAGTTCTTCTTCTTTTACAGAGGTATGTAAAAAATAGACAGTGAAAGCAGTATCCGGATTACTGTACAGCATCGAGGTTAGCATGACGTTTAAGTAAGGAATATAGTTGGCGTCTAGCGTAACTAATATGTTCATATGAGAACTTTTTCGGGAATCGGATTGGACGGGCGGTAATAATTCTTTTGTTTCTGTATTCACTGATTCTCTTCCTCCCCTAGGAATATTTTTATTATAACGTAAACCACTTGCGCAGTGCAGCGAGCAATGTAACAAGTGTTCTGCGTGTCGCAAGCGACACAGAACGTACGAAATCTACGATTTCGGTCACGTTCCAAGGTTATTATAACATAAACCATTTGCGCAGCAAAGCGAGCAGTGTAACAATGTTCTCAAAAGCGCAACGTGCTTTTGAGGTTATTATAACAGTTTTTCCGAAATTTCTCAAGACAGGCGGCAGCGAGCTTTTTTACAGGCAAGAGGTCATTGCCTTCCCGCACGGGGGATAAATATACAGAAAGATATTGACTTTCCTACTATTCCCATAGTAAAATGGAGGAAATGATAAAAATGCGGAAGGAGAAAAGAACATGATGATTTCAACAAAAGGAAGATATGCGCTGCGGGTCATGATTGATATCGCTGTTTATTCTAATGGAAATTATATTTCACTAAAGGATATTTCTGCCCGGCAGGAGATATCGGTGAAATATCTGGAACAGGTTATTTCTCTCTTGAACAAAGCGGGATTTTTGCACAGTTTGCGTGGCAATAATGGCGGCTATAAGCTGGCAAAGGAGCCGTCTTCCTACACGGCGGGAGACATTCTTCGCGCGGCGGAGGGGTCACTTGCGCCGATTGCCTGCCTGCAGGATGAGCAAAACCGTTGCAGCCGACGGGATCAATGCACAACGCTTTCGTTCTGGGAGCAATACTATCGGGTGATCACCGATTATGTGGACGGCGTTACCCTGCAGGATCTCGCTGACAACGCCAAGGCAATGGCGGGAAACGATTATACAATATAGGGCAATTTATACTAAAATCTAATGAAATACTTTGATTCTTTCCGTTCTGAATTGCGCCGGAAAGCGTTATCCTCCTTGCCGGGCGCCAGCCCGGCGGTGTCGTCTGCCTTTTCAGACACAATTCATCCTCGGAAATCGATGAAAGCTTTCAATGAGATTTTAGTATTAAAATTTTTTAAGGAAAATTTTTCCGGAAACTTTTGAAAAAGCTATTGACAAAGAGGAAAGGGCATGATATAATCCTATTAAACTAGTAGGAAAGGTATGAAATAAAATGTATTTCTTGGACCATCGATGTTGACGCTTTTTGGAAGCAGCAACTTTGAAATATGAAAAGGCAATCTCTGAAAATTTTTAAAATCGGAAAGGAAAGAGAGTTATATGAAAATCTATCAATCGCTCACTGATCTTGTCGGCAAAACGCCGCTTTTGGAACTTACCAACTATGAAAAGAAGAATGAACTGGAGGCAACGATCCTCGCAAAGCTGGAGTATTTTAATCCGGCAGGATCGGTCAAGGATCGAATTGCCAAGGCAATGATTGAGGATGCGGAGGCTTCCGGAAAGCTGAAGCCGGGTGCTACCCTGATTGAACCGACTTCGGGCAATACCGGTATCGGTCTTGCAGCAATTGCGGCGGCAAAAGGATATAAAATCATCATTACCATGCCCGAAACCATGTCGGTCGAGCGGCGGAATCTGATGAAGGCGTACGGCGCCGAGCTGGTGCTGACCGAGGGCGCAAAGGGCATGAAAGGCGCGATCGCCAAGGCGGAGGAACTTGCGCAAACGATACCGGGCGCCTATATTCCGGGACAGTTTGTGAATCCGGCTAATCCGCAGGTACACAGAAGCACGACCGGTCCCGAAATTTGGGAGGATACCGACGGAAAGGTCGATATTTTTGTAGCAGGCGTCGGAACCGGCGGTACGATTACCGGTGTCGGAGAATATTTGAAAGAGAAAAACCCTGCGGTAAAAATTGTAGCGGTGGAGCCTTCCAGCTCTCCGGTGCTTTCCCAGGGGGTTGCCGGCGCTCATAAAATTCAGGGAATCGGAGCCGGATTTGTACCGGATACTTTGAACACCGACGTTTATGACGAGATCATTCCGGTGGAGAACGAAGCCGCATTTGAATCCGGTCGCGCAATCGCAAGAGCAGAAGGAATCTTGGTGGGGATTTCCTCCGGCGCGGCTCTTTGGGCGGCAACCGAGCTTGCGAAACGCCCAGAGAACAAGGGTAAAATCATCGTTGCTTTATTACCGGATACCGGCGATCGTTATCTCTCTACCCCGCTGTTTGCGGAATAAAAGACAAAACAGAAAAAGGAAACGGAGTCCGTTATGACAATTCGGGAAATGCAGCAGGAAATACTGCGATGGAAAAAGGAAAACGATACCTGTATATTGGCACATTCTTATCAGCGGCGGGAAATTACCGAGGTGGCTGATTTTGTCGGGGATTCTTATGCGCTCGCCAAGCGGGCGCAGAACGTCCCGAACAAAACCGTGATTCTATGCGGCGTTCGCTTTATGGCGGAAACGGTAAAAATCCTTTCGCCCGAAAAAACGGTGGTGCTTGCCAATTCCGACGCCGGATGCCCGATGGCAGAACAGATGGACAAAGCGCTGGTGGAGCAGTTGAAAGCCTCCTATCCGGGCTATACCGTGGCGGCGTATATCAACACGACAGCCGAATTGAAAACCGTCTGTGACGTTTGTGTTACCTCCTCCTCCGCGGTCAAAATTCTGTCGGCAATGCCCGAAAAAGATATCCTGTTTATTCCTGACATCAATCTGGGCTCTTATATACAAAAGCAGCTTCCTGAGAAGAATATCAAGCTGGTACATGGTGGCTGTCCGACTCATGTGCGGGCAGGTGTGAAAGAAGTCCGGAAAGCCAAAGCAAGCCATCCCGACGCGCTGCTGTTGGTACATCCCGAATGTATTCCCGAAGTGGTGGAGTTGGCGGATTATGTCGGCTCGACCAGTGGCATCATAGATTATGCCATTCAAAGTGACGCAAAGGAATTTATCATCGGCACCGAAAACAGTATTACCGAACATCTCCAGTATGAATGTCCCCAAAAGCGGTTTTATCCGCTTTCCAAGGATTTGGTGTGCCACAACATGAAGATCACTACTCTTGCCGACCTGCTTGCCTGCTGCAAGGGGGAGGGTGAGAAAATCGAACTGGAGGAATCTTTGCGGCTTTCGGCAAAGAAATGTCTTGACCGGATGATTGCTTACGGCGGCTGAACCGCTGTTTCCTCCGAAATCCCTTACAGATAACAGGAGGAATCTATTTCAAGATGAACAAACGAGCGTTAATCGCGATGAGCGGCGGCGTAGACAGCTCGGTGGCAGCTGCGCTGATGTGTGAGAAAGGATATGAATGCATCGGCGCCACCATGAAGCTGTATCACAACGAGGACGTGGGCGTCCCGAGAGAACATACCTGCTGTACCCTGGAGGACGTGGAGGATGCGCGGGATGTAGCATTTTCTCTGAACATGCCCTACTACGTTTTTAATTTTACCGACGATTTTGCCGGACAGGTCATTGACCGCTTTGTTTCGGCATATGAAAACGGAGCGACGCCCAACCCCTGCATCGACTGCAACCGCTATATGAAATATGATAAGCTGTACCGGCGCGCAAAAATCATGGAATGCGATACGATTGTAACTGGGCATTATGCGCGAATCGAATATGACTCAGGGACCGGACGGTGGTTGTTGAAAAAGGCGCGGAATCTCGCTAAAGATCAAAGCTACGTTCTGTATTTTATGACGCAGGAGCAGTTGGCACACACCCAATTCCCGTTGGGAGAGTTTACCAGCAAGGACGAGGTGCGGGCGATTGCCGCGAAGCACCGATTCGTCAACGCGAAAAAGCATGACAGCCAGGATATTTGCTTTGTGCAAAACGGCAAGTACGCCGACTTTATTGAGCACTATACCGGAAAAAACTATCCTTCCGGTTCGTTTGTGGATTTGCAGGGCAATCAACTCGGCAGGCACAAGGGAATCATCCGGTATACGATCGGACAACGAAAAGGCTTAGGACTTTCTTTGCCCGCACCGATGTATGTTTGCCGCAAATGTCCCGAGGACAACACGGTGGTACTATCCTCGGAGCAGGAGCTTTACACCGCCGAGCTGATTGCCGACGATTTCAACTGGATCATTGCAGCGCCGGAGCAGCCGCTTCGCGTCACGGCAAAGACCAGATACGGCGCCAAGGAAGCTGATGCTTTAGCTACGGTATTGCCGAATCGAACGGTACGGGTGGTATTTGATGAACCGCAGAGAGCTGTGACAAAAGGACAGGCGGTTGTGCTCTACGATGGAGATATTGTTGTGGGCGGCGGAACGATTTGCCAGGCATAGTGCCTGACAGGGGATAATCCCCTGTACCCTAATTCGCGCACCCAGTTGATGTAATGATTAAACTATCATTCCCGCGGAGTTACATTGTTCTCGTTTCGCGAACTCAAAGCCATATTCTCTTACTTACTTTCACGCGAAAGAAGTCCAGGCATTATGCCTGGCAGGGGATAATCCCCTGTACCCTAATCCGCGCACCAAGTTAATGTAATGATTAAATTATCATTCCCGCGGAGTTACATTGTTCTCGTTTCGCGAACTCAAAGCCAAATTCTTTTGCTTGCTTTCACGCGAAAGAAGTCCAGGCATTATGCTTGGCAGGGAATGATTCCCTGCCTATGGGATTGACAAAACGGGAATATCGTGTTATCATAAAAAAAACATTTGATAAAGGAGAGCTTGTCATGAGAAAGTATCATGCTTGGATGAGTATGACAGAAATGTACATGTGCCGCATGTGCAGACTTTGCCATGCCGATTTTTCGATAAGCTTTCCGTTATACCGATGAGGGTGAACGCTGTTTGACGCAGTGTGGCAGTGATTGCTGTTTTCAGGGGGAGCTTCTATTGAGGCTTCCCTGTTTTATTCTATCGGATAAGCTCGTTTTATACTAAAATCTAATGAAAGTCTTTCATTAGATTTTAGTATTATGGCTTGCCGGTTGATGCTATGGAAAGGAGAGACATTTATGAATACAATGTCCCGTATCTTAACTGAAACCAACATTCGCAATAAACGAATGTGTATGGCGGAGTGATATTAAAAACATACATTTTAACACTATTAAAAATCACAAAGGAGATCATGAAAATGAAAAAAATTATTTCTGCTGTTTTGACTGCCGCTATTGCAATTACCGCGGCGGCTTCCCTGTCGGCTTGCTCAAAGAGCGATTCCCTGACCATAGCGGTGCCGAATGATACCACCAATGAGGCACGTGCCTTGCTGCTTTTGGAGCATCTTGACTACATTAAGCTCAAGGACGGCGCGGGGATTACCGCAACCATTCAGGACATTCAGGACAATCCTTACAACATTACCTTCAGAGAGGTCGAGGCAGCACAGCTTCCCAACGTGCTGCAGGATGTGGATTATGCCGTCATCAACTCCAACTATGCGATATCGGCAGACCTGAATCCGGTGAAGGATTCGCTTGCCATTGAAGACTCCTCCTCCGCATACAGCAACATTCTTGCCGTGAAAGAGGGCAATCAAGGTACCGATAAGATCAGAGCGCTGATCGCCGCCCTCGAAAGCAAACAGGTAGCCGACTATATTACCGAAAAGTATGACGGAGCGGTGGTCAGCACGGTGGATGATCCCGGCGACGGATATGACAGCGAAGTCAACTATGACGCGCTTGCCGGTACCAAAATCACTGTTGCGGCTTCTCCTACGCCACACGCTGAGATCTTAAAGATTGCAAAGGATATTCTGGCAGCGAAAAACGTCACCTTGGATGTGAAAGAGTTCACCGATTACGTTCAGCCGAATAACGTTGTGGAAAGCGGCGAGATCGACGCGAACTACTTCCAGCATGCACCTTACCTGGATGACTTTAACAAGCAAAATAACACCCACATCGTTTCGGTTGCCGCCATTCATGTGGAGCCGATCGGGCTGTACGGCGGCAAGCAAACCAGTCTTGATGCAATCAAAAAATAACGCATATCACGGATACGCCGGTTGGAAATTTTGCAGCCGGTGTATTTCCCTGTCCGGAGGATATTGCTCCTTTGGGTTCGCAGAAAGAGCGGAAAAGCATACTTGAAAAAAAGCGGGGTTTTCCATGATTGAAATAAAAAACTTGTCAAAATCCTTTCAGACCGCTGACGGAACGGTGGAGGCGCTGAAGAATGTAACGATCACCGTGCCCGACGGGGACATTTACGGGATCATCGGGATGAGCGGCGCGGGCAAAAGCACTCTGGTGCGTTGTATTAATATGCTGGAACGTCCGTCGGAGGGGACGGTCGTGATAGACGGTCAGGACATCGGCGCTTTGTCTGACGCCGAGCTACGCAAGGTGCGCAGAAATATCACCATGATTTTTCAGGGATTCAATCTGCTGATGCAGCGCACTTGTCTGAAAAATATTTGTTTTCCGCTGGAGCTTGCCGGGATGAAAAAAGCCGAAGCGCGGAAGCGCGCGTTGGAATTGTTGGAAACAGTGGGCTTGCCGGACAAAGCCAACGCATATCCGGCACAGCTTTCAGGCGGACAGCAGCAGCGGATCGCCATTGCAAGAGCTTTGGCAACCAATCCGAAGGTTTTACTCTGCGACGAAGCAACCAGTGCACTCGACCCTAAGACAACGCACTCCATTCTGGAGTTGATTCGGGACATTAACCGCAAGCTGGGAATCACGGTGATTATCATTACCCATCAGATGAGTGTGGTGGAGGAAGTCTGCAACCACGTCGCCATCCTGGATGACGGCGTTGTGGTGGAGGAGGGTGCGGTCGGCACTGTGTTTGCCAGCCCCAAATCAGCGGCGGCAAAGCGGCTTGTGTTTCCGGACGGCGCGGCAGATTTCCTGTCCGAAAATGCCGATGAATGCCGCATTCGCGTGGTGTTTAACGGTGCTTTAGCTGCGTCGACCCCACTGATTGCCAAAATGGCGATGGAGCAAAACATCGCTGCCAATATCTTATCGGCGTCTACCAGATGTATCGGGGACAAGGTCTACGGCAATATGCTGCTTGGCATCCCCGGCGACAAAGAGCAGGTACAGCAGGCGATCGGCTATTTGCAGTCGATTCCGGATATTATTGTGGAGGAGGTGGCAGAAAATGCTTGAGAAGATGTTTTCTTCCGAGGCGGTTACCGAGGCGCTGCAAATTTTGAAGAATGAATTCCCCTTGGCGATATGGGAAACGGTGTATGTTACGGTTTTGGCGACGCTCTTTGCGGTTTTGCTCGGATTGCCGCTCGGCATATTGCTGGTGGCGGGGGAGAAAAACGGCGTTCTGCCATTGCCGAAAGCAGTGATGCACGTACTTGGCGTGATCATCAACCTGCTGCGGTCGGTGCCGTTTCTGATCTTGATGATCATGGTGTTCCCGCTCACCCGATTGATTGTCGGCACAGCGGTGGGAACGACTGCTTCCATTGTGCCGCTGGTTATTGCTGCCTTCCCGTTTATCGCAAGACTGGTGGAAAGCAGCCTGCGTGAGGTTAACCCTAATATTATCGAGGCGGCGCAGAGCATGGGGGCTTCTCCATTGCAGATCATTGTCAAGGTGATGATCCCGGAAAGCGTTCCGTCCCTGATCTCCAATGCCACCATCGCCATCACTACTATTTTGGGTTACTCTGCGATGAGCGGCATTATCGGCGGCGGCGGACTCGGCAAAATTGCCATCAACTACGGATATTACCGCTACAAGTATCTCGTTATGCTGATTGCGGTGATTTTGCTGATCGTGCTGGTGCAGATTTTCCAGAGCATTGGTACCCATTTGGCAGTGAGATCTGACAAACGTCTGAAACGAAAAATATAACTAAAAGTGATAAGGGGCTGTCGCAAGTGAGTAAAATCACGAGCGATAGCCCCTTTTGCATATTTTAACGTTTTTCCTATTCTGCTTCCATTTCTGCGTCTGCAGCCATTGCGGCTTCCTGCTCCTGCTGGATGGCTTCATCATAAGAAAGCATTGGACGGATACCCTCTTTTTTCTTGATGACTCTGTCCACATAGTTCTTGGTGATCTTAAACACCAGCGCAGAGAGCGACAGCACACCGATCAGGTTGGGAATCATCATCAGTCCGTTGAAGGTATCTGAAACATCCCAGGCGAGGGAGGAAGTCATGACCGCGCCGCTCATGATCATCACGACAAATACGATTTTGTAGAAAAAAGTGGACTTGGTACCGAACAGGTATTCCCAGGCTTTGGTTCCGTAATGGGACCATCCGAGCACCGTAGTGAAGGCAAATAACAATACCGCAACAGCAATAAACTTGCTGCCCAAATTGATGCCACCAAAGGAGAAAACACTGTCAAATGCTTTCGCAACTAAGGTCGCGTCTCCGGAAGTTCCCTCCGCAAGCATCCCGGTATTCAAGTCGATCACACCGGAGGTCAAGATAACCAGCGCCGTCATGGTGCAGACGATCATGGTGTCGGCGAACACTTCAAAAATACCCCACATGCCCTGTCTGACCGGCTCCTTGACGTTTGAGTTGGAGTGAACCATAACCGAAGAGCCGAGTCCGGCTTCGTTGGAGAAAACGCCTCTTTTAAATCCCCAGGTAATAGTGGCGGAAACCGTCAGACCGATCGCGCCGCCCCATGCCGCATTGGGCTGAAACGCGCTTTTGAAAATAGCGGCAAACGCATCGCCGACTGAGGTGATGTTTACCCCGATCACCACTAACGACAAGGCGATAAACGCGCAAACCATAAACGGAACGATTTTCTCGGCAAAAGTGGCAATCCGCTGGATACCGCCGAGAATAATCAAAGCTGCGAAGAGCATCAGGATAAAGCCAAGGATAACCTTGTACAGATCTACGCCGAGCAGTTGAATGTCGGAAAGCGCTTTGATCTGAAAAGCTCCTTCGATATTTGCAACGATCTTGTTGACTTGTCCCATGTTTCCGATGCCAAAGGAAGCAAGAACGGCAAAAACAGAAAAGAGCACCGCCAGTATTTTTCCGATTGTTTTGCAGCCTTTTTTGCCGCCGAGCCCGTCTTGCAGATAGTACATTGCGCCGCCGGACCATTCACCGTGGGCATTTTTTCTCCGGAAGTAGATACCGAGCACGTTTTCGGAGAAGTTGGTCATCATGCCGAAAAAGGCGGCAACCCACATCCAGAAAACCGCTCCCGGACCGCCCGAAACGATGGCGGCGGCAACTCCCGCAATATTCCCGACGCCGACTGTTGCCGCGAGGGCGGTGCAAAGCGCCTGGAACTGGGAAATCGAGGATTGATCCTTGGTGTGCCCCGAAACATGTTTTTTAAACACACTGCCGATGGTGTTTTTCAACCAGTGACCGATGTGTGAGATTTGAAACCATTTTGTAACGCAGGTCATGATAATACCGG
>CAUHFD010000017.1 GCA_959605275.1 uncultured Eubacteriales bacterium
AGCTCTGTTGCAACTGGCACTGTATTTGCCGATCCGGATAAAGTCATTGTTGTGCCGGCGGTAGAGTCCAAGCCAACTGAGGGCACTGTCGGAAAGTGGGAAAACGGAAGTGACGATCCGCAATCGACGGTGGTGTATGACAGTACGCTTCCCCTTGACCTAGGCTGGGGAATGAATTTACAGAAGAAGGACGGCATCGGAAGATATGTTTGCCAATACCGCGGTTTCTGGCTGGATACGCAGGCCAAGGTTGACGAATATGCCGGTTTTATGACCTATATTAAGAGTAGCGGTCCTGCAACAGATATGGCATTCCATTTTGCTGTGAATGTCCTGAAGGCAGACGGCACGACGGAGTGGAGAGATGTTTCTCACTTTGACGGAAGCGATGAGGCTAGCATTCTGCGCACAGATAATATAGGTGCCGGCTGGCTGACTACTGGTGGCGACTATTACAGCACGAGACTGCCCAGTCCCATCGAAGGCTGGCTGTATGTGGACTTCGGCTCGGTGCGTAAGGGTACCAACTTCCTGGAGCCCGGCGATATGATCACGCAAATTGTTCTGTGGGATCCCGGTGTAATGGGCGTGGATAACGGGAGCGACAAGATGGTGGACAGCACCAGCTCCGTCACTGTCCTTGCCAGTGCACCGGTTCTGGTAGAAAAATCCAGTGTCAAGGACGGCAAGCCGGTGGCAACGACGATTGCTCTGAAGGGCGGCAATCCCGATCCGAATCCTGACCCCAAACCAGTTGCCCCTGCTCTGCCTGAGTATACCGGAGATATCGTTGAGTATGCAAATGTGGACGTTTCTGAGGTGAAGACCCCGTATCCGCATCTGCCATTAGTGGTTGGACAGAAGCCTGAGACCCAGCAGTGGTATGACTGCAAGGAGAACATTGACACGCAGGTGATCACTGGTAAGCTGGCTATCCAGCAGATCCCGATGCTGCTTTCTCACCGTGCTACCACCAACGATGGCGGTATGGAAGAACTGATCGGTACATATTATACGAAGTTTAACGAGAACACCGCCCTCTCTCCAATTGAATCGGATAAGGGTGTGGCGTACATGTTCTATATCGAGGTGCCGGATATCGACGAGGAGATCCCGGTACGTCTTAATGGTGCATTTATCCGTGACGGCAAATGGACAAACGTTTTCTGCTATGGCGGCATGGTGGACATTATGTCCGTGGCCGAGGATTCCTGGACGACCATCCCCGTCAATTCCTATTACTTCATGCTTCCCAGCGGCTTCAAAGGAATGGTGCGGTTCCAATATAACAACTTCATAGATGAAGTCGGCAACTTCCTGGATGGCAAAGATGGATTCGATTATTCGCTGGCTAGCATCAACTTCTTTGTTGCGAACATGCCCGGCGGAGAAGAGCAGGTTGTCATCGGTGCTCCGATGGTTGTTACCAATCTTGGTAATACCGGTCGTGCGGTTTATCTGAACGGGGACAAGACGGTTGCGCGAGATATGTTTACCGGTGCTCCACTACAGAGCAATGAAGTGAAAAAATCTATTCAGAAGGGAGATTTTGTAACCGAATTGCCCCAAGGTACATTGGATGCTGTCTTGACAATCGGTGATGTTACCAGTACGGTTGTTCCGAAGTGGTCTAAACTGGAGCACGGCTATCGTTATCAGGTTGAATTGTATATGAAAGGCTCTAAGGACGGTCAGAAAGGCTATTTCTTACAGGAACTTGTCAGTGTTTACAACAAAGACAGACAGCAGATGGCTGGCATTTTGCCAGATGAAGAATATGCACTTGTAGTTCGCGCTTTTGATGCAAACGGTCAGATGTTAGGCATTTATAAACCGATTACCTTTGAAGCAGCTTCCATTATTGACGATAATCCCGGTGAAGATATTCCGCTCATTCCAGATGACTCTGATAATAATCAACAAGGCAGTGAAGAATCTGTTGATAATTCGGTAGATACCGGCGTGGTTGATTTAACATTGCTTGCAGTGACATTGCTGGTATTTGCACTGGCTATAGTCGTAATTTTGGGCAAACGAACTGAAAAAAATTAAAAGTGAAATGAACCATTCTCAAGCGTCGGATCGGCAACGTTCGATTCGGCGCTTTTGGGGGAAATGAGGTTTATTGAAGGGAGATGAACAGGGTGGAAAAGAGAAAAATTACACGCCGCATTTTATCCTTATTGTTGATCGCAACTCTATGTTTGCCGATGGCAGCATGTGGTGGCAACACCTCAACTTCTAACAATTCGGGAGCATCGTCGGTTGCGGAATCGAACAGCGCTGTTTCATCAGAGATATCTGAGTCGGTTACATCAGCATCAATAGATTCTGTTGCACAGGAAAGCCAGAGTAGTACCGGCTCAGCGGGAAATGCAGATACCGACAAAAAACCACAAAGTTCCAAGAATACTACTGGAACAGCTACATCATTGAATGTAAATATGAGCTTTGATGCAGCTACTAAAGCGCAGGATGTTCGTTTGCTCTCTAATCCGTCTCGAGGTTGGCGGACACATTTGTCTATATATGTGGATGAAGCGTTGAAGCGCCCAAATCTTAATTCCTATTTTGAAGAGCGTGCCAAAGGTACGTTGAATGTTTCCCCTGATGTGGCAACGACGGTTTATAGTTATATTTATCTGACCGCCTATCGTGGACAGGATCTTCCAAAGGCAGCACTGGATGCAATTGACAAGTTTTTTGCATTTGCACGGAAGCGTGAATTTACGGTGCTGTTAACCTTTGCTTACTGTGATGACCTTAACAATTTGACGACCGGCGCCGATCAGGCAACTATCCTGCGGCATATTGAACAACTGGCACCGATCGTAAAAAAGAATAAGGATACCATTCATGTTATTAAACAGGGATTTGTAGGGGCTTATGGTGAGTGGGCATCGGTGTATCAACGCCCCGAAGTGGATTATGCTACTATTACCAAAGCAATCGTGAAAAATTTCTGTGTGCCGACTGGATTACGGTTTATGCATCGTTTACCGGAATACAAAAATTTGGTAAAAAGCGATAGCAAAATATATTCACTCATCGGTTTCGGTAATGATGCTATTTATGGCGAGCAGACACGGGAAGGATGGCAATCCGGTAAATTCCAACTGGGCACATCTGCATGGGAACAGGTTTCTAAGGAAGGCGCTTACACCATTAATGACGGCGAAATGTGTACAAATCATTCGATGCACAATTATATTGATCCGACAACCGGCAAGAAAGGAATTATTCCAAAAGGAATTGAAGTTATTGCAGAACTGGGACATCACTGGTTTTCTACTATGAGCGTTTGGCACGGTATGTATGAGGATCCAGTCAACGATCCGATTATGGACTACTGGAAGAAAGAACAAGTTACTCCTGAATTGCTTCAGCAGTACAAGGTTGTATATGATCCGTCTTGGTTCAAGACCGCTACCGGTGGCACCGTCAAGCGTTCCTGTTATGAATTCATCCGTGATCACTTGGGCTATCGCATTGGCTTGCAGAGTTTGAAGTTTACCGGCAGCACGAAGGCTGGTTCTACTGCAAAGGCAGAGCTGAAGCTCAAGAATTTTGGATTTGCAGCTGCCTATCGGTTGAGTAGTGGCTTTGCTGTGTTGGATTCCAATTATAATATAGTTTCTACTGTGTCGGCAGGAGAACCGGAAAAATGGTACAGTCATAATCCGGACAACTGGCAGGATACCACCATCCGTGAGTACGAGGTGAATGCGAACATCAAGTTGCCCAGCAAGCCCGGAAAATATTATTTGGCCTTCTACATGAAGAACGGTATCGATATGTTTGCACGTGTGGCGAACAAGCTGGATTCAGCCGGTGGTTATAATATTATGTGCGAATTTACAGTACAATAAAATGAAAAGAGGAAAACATACAATGAAAACAAATATCAGACGTTTATTGGCTTTTCTAGCGGTAGCGGCATTGTGTGTGTCTGCCGTAGGTTGTAGTAGCGGCAAGGAAGGGGTCAGTAGCCAGACTTCCAGTACGGTGACTGCAGACAACGCCGAGAGTGGTTTGTTAACTTCGGAAACAAGCAGCGTTGCTGACATAGGCGATGGAGATTTACTGACTCCTGAGACCAGCAGTAATGCGATCTCAAGCCAAAAGCCGAGTTCTACAAGTTCCAAAAAATATAATGAAGGTCAACTTGATAACACTGATTATTTAGGCAATGGTAGCACCAAGCAAGAAAAGCTATTTGGAAATTTGCGTGGAACTACCTTGTATATTTCCGAGAGCGATAACTGGTTTACACAAAACCTGATGAAGCAGTTTGAGAAAAAGTACGGCGTAAAAGTTGTAAACCGAGCTTATTCTTTCGCTGAGGAACAAACCAAGCTGGCTACTATGGTGCAGGCCGGAGATAAAAAGAACTACCTGGACACCGCGACCATGAGCCCGGTGGTGGCTTTGCGGTATATCTACAACGGTCTCTTGATGCCGATGGACAAATACATTGACACCAATGAAGCGGGCTGGAATATGCGGGGAAGCAGTGAGAAGCGATATACTCCGTATATTATCGACGGCAAGATATACGGCTCTGCCTCGAACAGCTTCCTTGAAACGGCTATCTTCTATAATAAAACCTATATGCAGGAAAAGGGAATCAAGGATCCGTACAAGGATTATTATTTGAAGAACAATTGGAATTTTGACACCTTCCTGCAGGTGGCAAAGGATTGCAAGGCTATGTCTGCCAACGGAAAAACTGTCAAAACCTATGGTGTAACCACTTGGGACTATTTTTCCTTCTGCTTGGCAGCGGGTAATACTGTGATTGAGCAAGAGAAAGACGGCAATTGGAAAGTTACAGTGGACGATGCGAACGGCATGGCCGGTTTGAACCTGATTTATGAGCTGTATAAAGCGGGCACCTTTGGTGATACTTGCACTAGTGCGGATTTCCTGCAACGCAAGGTTGCGATGGTCATCGGGGTCGCTACCAATGTGATGGGTGGAACCGATGCTTATGAAGTGATGAGCGATGAGGTTGGCTATGTGCCGTTCCCCAAAAAAACCAATAGCTCACCGCACTATATTCCCACAGTACCTGACGGCCGGGCTATTGCGGCTTGCTCTCAGAACCCGGCAGCTGCAGCAGCATGGATTTATGAGTTTCAACACGCAGAAGAAGTGCGTGATAATTCGGATTACGGCTTGGCAAATCGTCGTAAATTTCTTTCCGATGAGCATTTGGCGATTCGTAACAAGCTGGTGAAGGAAGGCAAGATGATCTGGACAAGTGTAGATGGCTTGACAAATTGGTATGGTGTGAACCGCACTAAGTTTATTGACATCATCAGCAAGCAAGGAAAGGCTCCTGCCTCTGCCGTCGAACAAATGCTTCCGCTTCTAAATGATTCTCTGCAGCAGACTGTTGGATAAGTAATCGAATGAAGATGAAAAGTTCTTTGTTTTTGTACGGCGTGAATGCTGTTGATTAAGTTACTTGTTTCAATTCGACGCATGGCTGGTGTACTTGCATTTATTAATATTCAGACTGGGCGCTGGTTCCCCAAAAACTATTGGAGACTAGCGCCCGGTGTGACACACGATGAGAGAGGACAAAGTACAAAGATAGAAACGATGCAAAATGACTATCAAGCAGTGAAATACTTTGTCTGCAGCGCACTTCTGCCGCAGACAATACAATCAGCAATTAAGATGTTTTTCTTTGTTGATTGTTGATTGTATTGTCTGGGGAAAACGGTAAAATGCGGTTATTTGTGGTTGAGTAATTTTTATTGTTTTTCAAGATTTTTTATCAGACAGAGACAAATGCTCTAAGAAATGAGGTTTATACGTATGAAAACAATTGATTTTTTTGATGGATCCAATATAGCTGAGCGGTATACTCGTTTGAATCCAGAGCGCGGTTGGCGTACCCATATGTACTGGTATGTTGATGTAGCGCTTGATCCGTCAAAACGCACACTGTATAACGCCTATTTTGGCGGAGATTGGCAGACACCCGAGGAGTACTGGCAGACAATGGTTGACAAGTTTTTCAATACACCCGGAGACCATGTGAACACCTGCTTTACATATATCTATCTGACGGGATGGTGCAAGGATAAAGTGCTGCCGCAGGAAGCGCTGGATTGTGTCGAAGAATTCTTCGAATTCGTTCGAAAAAAGAAGTTTACCATGCTTTTGGATTTTTGCTATTGCGACGATCTCAATCAGCTGGCAACATGTGCAGATGAGGAGACCATGATTGCGCACATGCAGCAGTTGACACCTATTGTGAAGCGGCACGCAGATGTCGTTCACTGCGTCAAGGCGGGATTCTGCGGCGCATACGGCGAGTGGGCCTATCAAGATCCCCCAATCAGTCATGCCAATGTGACCAATGCGATTATGCAGTATATTTGTGAGCCTGCTCAGTTGTCTTTCTTGGCTCGGTTGCCCCGGTATAAGAACAGCATTGGAAAGGATAGCCCTTATTATCCTCATATCGGATTCTCCAATGATGCCATCTACGGTGAGCAGACACGGAAAGAATGGGAGTCTGGCGGTTTTCAAGTGGGTACCGATGAATGGGAGCAGGTGTGTCAGGAGGGAGCTTTTGCACCCAATGACGGCGAGATGTGCACTAATCATCAGATGATGATCTATCACAATGCAGAAA
This sequence comes from uncultured Eubacteriales bacterium, assembly GCA_959605275.1. Lineage (GTDB taxonomy): Bacteria > Bacillota > Clostridia > Oscillospirales > Ruminococcaceae > HGM13222. Next base: position 6,653 of record CAUHFD010000017.1, read on the forward strand.
CCGGCGGCACAGGCATTGTCCCTTACGGCATCGAGGTGATCGCTGAGGCGGCGCATCATTGGTTCAACACCATGAGCGTTTGGCATGGCAATCACGATTATCTTTCCCACTGGGATGCTTTGCGAATCATGGATACATGGAAACAGCAGCCGGTCACCCCGCAACTCTTGGAGGAATACAAAGTGGTGTACGATCCGTCTTGGTTCTTGGATGAAAAGGGAAATACCGTAGAACGTAGCTGTTATGATTTCCTTCGGGATTTTCTGGGATATCGAATTACATTGCAATCCGCTGATATTTCGGAGGACGGCGAGATTACGCTGCGACTCAAAAACTATGGGATGTCTGCGGCATTTCGCATGACCAGCGGATTTGCCATACTGGATAAGCACTTCGAGGTGATGACTACGGTAGATGCGGGAGATCCGGAAACCTGGTACAGTCATGATCCTTACAATTGGAGAGACACTACAGTGCCGGAATATACTGTAAGTGCAAAACTACCATTGCCGCAGCAAGCCGGTCAATATCATCTGGCATTTTATATGAAAAATGATTTGGGAGTTTTTGCTTCTATGAGTAATCGTATCACAACTGTCGACGGATATCATATTTTGCATTCTTTTTCGATATGATTGCTTTTGTCTCGGGCGTTTTTCAAAAAGAGCTTTAAAAAGATTACAAGATAAGATACACAGGAGAAAAGTACGATGTCTATATTTTTAGGAACAGGCGCTAGTGAAGGAGTTCCAGCAGCGTTTTGCAGTTGTTCTAATTGTGAACGTGCACGGCATAGAGGAGGAAAAAATATTCGCTCTCGCAGTTCATTTTTAATTGATGAAAAAAGTATTATAGATTTTGGTCCGGATTTTTATTGGCAAGTTACGGCCAATGGCTTAAATATGCAGCAACTGCAACATATCTTTATTACGCATACTCATGAGGATCACCTCAGCGTCCCGGAGTTGGGAACTCGTAACAGTGCATTTCCACATCCGGAAATGCCGGTAACGATTTATGGCTCTGAGCAAGTGGTGCAGTTTATACAACATATGATGCTGCAATATCTACCGAAAAATCTGAGAGATCAGCAGGTGCATACGTATTCCGGCTATCGCTTTCAGACATTAATACCGTTTACCGAATATAATATAGGTGGCATGCAGGTGATCCCTCTTCCTGGAGCGCATCCGGGAATAATACAGGGGGAACATTCACTCAATTACCTGATTCGGGATTGTAACGGCAGACGCTTTTTATATGCTTGTGATACCGGTTGGTACGCAGATGAGGTATGGGATTATTTGCGTGAAAAGCAAGTTCAGCTGGACTATTTGATTATCGAATGTACATATGGCATCTATCGCACTTGTTCCACGGGAGAGCATCCGTACGGTCATCAAGATTATCCCACACTTCTTTCTATGTTGGTGGCGTTTGAAAAATGTGGTTGTATTACGCGAAAAATTCCGGTTTATGTGACACATATTTGTCATTTTTCTGCGGACGGATTTGAAGAAATGCAGGCATATTTTGATTCATTAAATTGGACTATATATTCAGCATATGACGGAATGAGGTTATCATAGTTATGATAAATGTGCAGGTTTTAAATAACATATATACTTTTGATGAAAAGACCAATACAGTGCTTGTTACTCAGCCTGGTAAGGTATGGAGTCCTCAACCGGATTTCCGTCCATATCTTGTGGTTACAGTCGGAAAATCTACAGAAGGGGTGACCTTGTATTTAGATGAGGCACTGAGCATAAATGTACAAAAGTACGCTACCGGTGTTGCTGATGGAATATCTGCAACTTATTCTGGATGGATGGTTAACGGAAAGCGCGTGTCACTGAAAATCGGGACACTGACCTGGGTGCACACAACCAGTGGCAAGCTGTATTATGAGCTATTTCCAATACATGAAATTTCTGCGCTACATATTCAGGAAGCACATTGGCCGGGTCCATGGAAGTGGGAACGCACAGATGAAAAGGCATATACGCTTTTCCCGGTTTTGTACGGTATGATGATTCCGAGCAATTGGAAGCATGAAATTACTATGGTAGGAAATAACCATTTTTGCACAACTTGGGGAAATATGGCATGGTATGGACAAATTGACCACGGGAACGGCTATATGGCAATCATTGATACACCTTGGGATGCAAACTTTTATTATTATCATCCCGAAAAATCCAAACCCACTGAAATGCGGATGTATTGGGTGGAATCACTAGGTAATCTTAGCTATCGGCGAGTTCAGCACGTTGAATTTTTCGAGGAATGCGATTATGTGACGCTATGTAAAGCCTATCGTCGTCATATGCGGGAACATAATGAAATTGTCACATTGGCACAAAAGGCAGTGGATAATCCGAAAATACAGCATATGTGCGGTTCTCCGATTATTCATTCTTGGATTTACTACGATATCAAACCAGAAGCTTATATCTATGATAAAGATGACCCAAATAAGAATTATCGTTTTGCGACCTTTGACCGTCGGGCAGATGCGATTCGAAAGCTGGTAAAAAACGGATTAAAAAAGGGATATCTGCACTTGGACGGTTGGGGTAGAGACGGCTATGACCGGGAACACCCGGATGTATTGCCGCCTTGCGAAAAGGCAGGCGGCCATCAGTCTATGAAGCGACTGCAGGATGTCTGTCGAGAAAGCAATATTCTGCTGGCACTTCATGACCAGTATCGGGATTATTATTATGATGCTGCATCCTTTGACTTGGATAATGCACAGTTGTTAGTAGATGGAAAGCATCACTTTGAATGTACTTGGAACGGCGGAGACCAGAGTATCTTATGTAATGCGTTGGCACCGTATTACATTGAACGCAATTATGATATGTTGCATGCACTTGGCATTGACCCGGACGGAGTTTATTTGGATGTGTTTTCGACGGTAGATTTGGATGAATGCGATAATCCCAGACACCGTATCACCCGAAAAGAAAGCGCTGAGCACCGCCATCACTGTTTCAATCAGCTAGTAACGCGTGGCATGATTGTCAGTAGCGAAAGTCCGGTGGATATCTTCGTGAAAGATATTGTGCTTTGTCATCATTTCTCGGTAGTGCGGGAATATTTTTCAAAGGATATTGGCGTGCATGTACCACTGTTTAATTTGGTGTTTCACGATTGCCTGATTGTACCGTGGCCTACACATTATGATGAGGATCCAGAGATAATTATGCGGTTTCGGTATCTATTGGCTTTGCTTAACGGGGGACCTGCTTATTTGGAAATCGATGCGGATGAGGAGCAAATAAAAATTATCGATGTTGTATCTAAGTTACAGGAAAAGGTTATGTATAGCGAGATGGTTTCCCATGAATTTCTGGATGGTGGTTACACAAAGCAGCGTACCAGATTTGCAAACGGAGTTACTGTAACAGTCGATTTTGAATCTGGCAAATATGCAATTGAGTCATAAAAAACAGTTAAGGAACCTCTGAATAAATCCTCACTACCATACAGGCTCCGGATGTGATATAATAATACTATCAAAACAATGGTGGTGCATAACAATGAAGCAGGAAACATTTACCGATATGGAATATAGCTGCCGCAAGAAGAAAACGAAGCGGGAGGAATTTCTGGAAATCATGGACGAGATCATTCCCTGGGACGAGTGGGTTGGTGTTATTGAACCTTACTACCCCAAGGGAAAGCGCGGTCGTCCGCCCATGGGGATCGAAAAAATGCTGCGGATGTATCTGCTTCAGATCTGTCTGACCCGGCTACCGAGGATGCTATCTACGACAGCTATGCCATGCGAAAATTCACAGGCATTGACTTCATGACGGAAGCTGTACCGGATGAAACGATGCTGTGTAAATTCCGCCATCTTCTGGAAGGAAACGGTCTGAACAAGCTGTTTTTCGACTCGATCAACCGGGTTATGGTGCAGACCGGTCACATGATGAAGGGCGGCACCATTGTCGATGCGACCATCATCAATGCTCCCAGCTCCACCAAAAACGCTGAGAAGTCCCGTGACCCCGAAATGCACCAGACGAAAAAGGGAAATGGGTGGCGGTTCGGGATGAAGTGCCATGCAGGCGTGGACGCGGGCAGCGGTCTGGTTCATACAATTACCGTCACCGCCGCAAATGTGCATGACATCACGCAGACAGAGAACTTGCTCCGGGAAGATGACAAGGTCGTATACGGAGATTCGGGCTATCTCGGTGTCGAAAACATCCCGAAATTGCGAACAACGAGCATTTTTCACAGATTGACTTCCGCATTAACTGCCGCCCCAATAAGCTGCCTCCTGTTTCTGACAATACGATCGACTGGAAACGGTATATTGAAAACCGCAAATCCTCCGTGCGCTGCAAGGTGGAGCATGCATTCCAAATCATCAAATGCCGGTTTAGCTATAAGAAAACGGTGTACAGAGGCTTGAGGAAAACGAAAATCGGCTGTACGCCATGTTCGTCTGTGCCAATTTGTATATGCTTGCCATCGCCGGACGAAAACTTTCCATAGTCTGATATAGGGGGAGTCTGCCCTTTTTTGGGAAAAAGAGTTATATACCAAAGGAATAACGGCAATTTTGGGCCAAAATCGCTCCGACTAGGCTCAAAAAAATCAGGCTTTAGAGCGAAAACAGAATAACCGTGAATTATTCAGAGGTTCCTTAAATTTAAAAAATGCTATTTTTGATTTTCTATGATGGATTCGATTTCAATTTTTTATAATAAAAAAGCATGTGAAGATAATGATTTTATTTTATATGAGGTCAATATATGAAAAGGTTTTTACTGATTTTATTCACACTTCTATTATGTCTGAGTGCTTTTGGTTGTACTAATCACCCACAGACCTCTGAGTCCGGAGTTTTGTATTCATCGGACTCGGGCGACTCAATAGGGAGTACCGCTTCATCTGAATCAACAGAGAGCAAAGCTTCCGCAATGGAAGAATCAGCCGTTTTGTCTGACAGCAGCTTGTCACACGATTTAACATCGATGGCAACTGTCTCGAAAAATCCAGGAACGGTTTCAACCTCAACTCCGGAAATAAGTTTTTCTCCTTTAGTAGTGTCAAATAAGAAGTTTTCTTCGGCAACCAAGGATATGGATTCTCTGCTGGCAATGAATCCTTCTCGTGGCTGGCGCACCCATATGTATTGGTATGTTGATGTAGCGCTTGACCCGTCAAAACGCACACTGTATAACTCCTATTTTGGCGGAGAATGGCAGACGCGTGAGGAATATTGGCAGGCAATGATTGACAGTTTTTTCAACACGCCTGGTGATAGTGTGAGCACTTGTTTTACCTATATCTATTTGACAGGATATCATGATACCATGGAACTTCCTCAAGATGCGTTGGATTGTATTGAAGAATTTTTTGATTTTGTTCGTAAAAAGAAATTTACCATGCTATTGGACTTTTGCTATTGCGACGATCTCAATCAGCTGGAAACTTGTGCTGATGAGGGAATCATGATTGCGCACATGCAGCAGCTGGCGCCGATTGTGAAGAGAAACGCAGATGTTGTTCACTGCATCAAAGCGGGTTTCGTAGGAGCTTACGGTGAGTGGGCCTATCAAGATCCGCCAATCAATTATGGCAATGTCACAAAAGGCATTTTGAAATTTTTCTGCGAGCCAACCGGTCTGCAATATCTGGCGCGCCTGCCAAAGTATAAGAATAGCATTGGCAAGAATAATAAGTATTATTCCCGCATTGGCTTTTCTAACGATGCGGTTTACGGTGAACAGACACGGAAAGGATGGGAATCCGGTGGTTTTCAACTTGGCACCGATGCGTGGGGGCAGGTGTGCCGCGAGGGAGCGTTTGCGCCAAACGACGCGGAAATGTGTACCAATCATCAAATGAATGAATACTTTAACCCAGAAACCGGTACCAAGGGAATTATTCCGTATGGAATTGATGTAATTGCCGAGGCGGCACATCATTGGTTTTGTACAATGAGCGTGTGGCATGGGAATCATGATTATAATTCTAATTGGGATTCTGTTCGCATCATGGATACTTGGAAAAAGCAAAATTTGACGCCACAAATGCTACAAGAACGAAACATAGTCTACGATCCTTCTTGGTTTCAAGATAAAAACGGCAAGGCGATTACCCGTAACTGTTTTGAATTTTTGCGAGATCATTTGGGTTATCGGATTGAACTGCAAAATGTATCGGTCACGAAAGACGGAAGTGTCACATTAAAGCTGAAAAACTACGGAATGGCGGCGGCTTTCCGGATGAAGAGCGGTTTTGCGTTGCTGGATGAAAACTATAATGTGGTATCGATAGTAAAAGCCGGAGAACCGGAAACCTGGTACAGTCATGATCCGTACAATTGGTTGGACACTCGTTTAATGGTGCACACAGTACAGGCAAATATTCGTCTTCCTCAGAAAAAAGGAAACTATTATCTTGCTTTTTATTTAAAGAATGATCTGGATATGTATGCGTATATGAGTAATACAATGGATCGTGCGGGCGGGTATCACATTTTGCATGCTTTTTCGCTGTAATATAAAATGGCTGAGTATTTTAATTTTTAAGCGGTATATTGATATTGTATTTTAAGAAAGTTGGAGAGATAAAAATATGGATGCTCAGGTGAATATGCCTATTGAACTTAATTTAGATATTTGCATATCTTCCCTAAATGAGTTTGTATGTCAAGAATTTCTTTCTGATGAAGGTCAGATATCGTTTCAGGAAAATAACAAAGCTTATTGGAGGATTGCATTTATAGAAAAAGGTACTGCTATAGTTGACTTAAATCAAACCCGTTTTATTGTCAATCAAGGAGAAGTGGTGTTTTTTTCGCCTTTTTCCGATTGCAAAATTTATTCGTTTGAGCAGATGAATATGCGTTTTTTACTTATAGGCTTTAACGTTGACAGTAAGCATATGGCGTTTTTCAGCAATGTGATTGCCGCTTTGAATGTATTTGAGCATGATAATTTATATTATGCAATTAAGTGTTTTTATCGGTTTAACAACTTAATTGGAAATTCTCAGGAGAAGTGTGTCGATGTAGGCGCAGATGTTAATTTGCTGGTTCATTTACAAATGATGAAGAATCATTTGGAACTTGTTCTTATGTCTATGTATTTGCGACGTATCGAAGAAACTAAGGGCTACCGTATTCATTCCTTTGCTAAAAACACACGGGAAAAGCGAGTGGTTATTCAAGTGAAAAAATATTTGAAAAAAAATATCGGAAAATTGCTGTCGATAGATACGATTGCCATGGACAATGGTTACAGTGCTGCGCAGTTACAACGTATTTTTAAGAATGAATGTGGGCTCAGCATCATAGATTATTTCATTAACATCAAAATGGAATATGCTAAGCAATTAATTAACGAGGGGCAGAGTACGATAACAGAGATAGCAATGAGTGTAGGATATAACAATCCAAATTATTTTTCAAGGCTGTTTAAGAAAAAGGTTGGTCTTTCTCCATCGGAATATGGTAATCTATAGAAAAACTTGATAGTTTCGATAAAGGATAATCAATGAATTTTAAAAATACATTGATTAGAATGTGACAGCGAATGGGGACAGGAATGAGTATAATCATCAAAAGCCTGATTATTACAGTATATTTACTGGATGCGATTTTATACTGTAATAGTAAAGTCCCATATAACCTTTTAATCTAGGCAAAGATCAAAAGCTGTTTTACATAATCTCTACTGAACAAATTATGGAGCCGCATAATGTCAGTATTTATGCGGCTCCATAATTTGTTCAGTAGAGATTAATTAGGATTGTCGCTTGTGCTTTTTTTCACTTGCGGCAACCCCTTATCATATGATCTATAGCTAAGATATTATAACTATGCATTAAGATTATTGCTTGATAACTGTTTCTGATATTGAAGCGGCGGCAACCCAGTCATTTTTTTAAAGAACACTGAAAAGTAGTTGGGTGATGAAAAGTTTAATTTATCTGCAACCTCGTATGCAGGCAAATCACTTTGTAAAAGACGAATAGCTTCATTGCATCTGAGCTTGGAATAATATGTTTTTGGGGAAACACCAGAAAATTGCTTAAATAAAAGCTTTATATAGCTGACACTTATATTACATTTCTTTGCAATATCCTCTAAGGTACAATTATCATAAATACTGTTTACCATCATAGTCACTACATGGTTATATTCTTGCGCACTCCGAGAGCAAATAAGCGAATTTTGTGAGACATGATTACGGCTAAGTCTTATTAGAAATGTAGTTAACAGATTTATGCATTCCATACCGCTGTATTCATCCATTTCCTTGTTTCCGTAATATAAATATATTTTTGCAAATAGATCTTCAAAGTTATTTTTTTCTTCAATAGAAAGATGAAAAGGACCATTTGTCAAGTTACTTGGCAAAACACCGTTGGCGGAAAACGTTATAATCAAGACATTAGTCGGTGTATCTTTTTTGCAACTTAGATTGTGAAATTCAAGCGGAGCATGCAAGATGATGTCGCCTTTTGATAAGTTGTATACGCGTTCGTTTTCCGTAGCTTGGACCGCACCGGCTGCAACATATACTATTTCCCAAAAGTTATGGCTTTCTCCGTCATATGCAAATCCATTATTCCATTTGAAACTAAATGATGAAAAAAAGGTAGTAATATCAAAGATTTTATTAATAATTTTCATATTAAACTGTCCAAAAACATAATTTTATTATCCAATAAAGTATTGAATTATTTTATTCAGTATCATATCATATATTATAGTTGGATGTCAATAGTTTCATCTTAATTAAATAATAGCTAGGAGGTATTAATATGTATACTGTTTTAGCAATTACTTGTCATCCGGATGATATGGAATTTTATTGTTGCGGAACTTTGCTAAAATGTAAAGCTAGAGGTGACAGAGTAGTGGTGTGTCATCTTTGCAGTGGAAATTTAGGTCATGAGATTATCGAGCCTGACGAATTAAAAGAGATGCGTGCGGAGGAAGCAAAAAAGTCATGCACAATCGGCGGGTTTGAAGTGATGTACGGCGGCTTTGACGATTTGGATATTTATGATAATAATAAGGCTGCGCGCGACAAGGTTGTAGATGTAATCAGAACCGTAAATCCGGATTTTATTATTACTCACAATCCGCAAGATTATATGCCTGATCATGTAGCAACTTCACGTCTTGTTTTCGATGCGAGTTTTGCGGCGACAGTGCCTCATTATGTATCGAAAGAAATGAGTGCAAGCTCTAATGTTCCGATATATTATATGGATACCTATGCTGGAATTGATTTTCAGCCTACAGAGTATGTTGATGTAACACCATATATTGAAAAAAAACTGGAGATGCTGAAATGTCACAAATCACAATTAGATTGGATGCTTGATCATGACGGCATCGATTTTACCGAGGTTGTCAGGTCGGTTTGCAGGCATCGTGGTATACAATGTGGAGTGCAGTATGCCGAAGGCTTCAAACCGTGCAATGCCGCCTTAAAGTTGACTACTAAGCGGTTTTTACCGTAAAATTTTATATGGGATGTGATGCTATATGAAAAAGGGAATTAGTATGTGGGCATTTACCGATCGCAGTCCTGAAGTGTGTTTTCAGCTTGCTCAAAAATATGGGTTTGATGGCGTTGAGGTCGCATTGGGAGAAAACGGTCCAGTAAAATTTGATTCCACGCAAGACGATATAAAACAATATCGTAAGGTTGCCGAGAGCTATGGAATGTCTTTGTATAGCTTGGTTTGTGATCTTTGTTGGGCATACTCTTTGACTTCTAATTCAACTGACATTTGTAATAAGGCTGAAGAGATGGTCATCACTCAGCTTAAGATTGCATCTTGGCTTGGCTGTGATACTATTTTAGTGCTTCCCGGCATGGTTCAAGGACTTTCTTCGGAAGATGAAATTGTATCTTATGACGTTGTTTATAACAGATCATTAGAGGCTTTGAAGCGTCTTTCTAAGTATGCAGAAGAATTTGGCGTAACAATAGGTCTCGAAAATGTATGGAATAAATTCTTGCTTTCTCCTCTTGAAATGCGTGACTTTATTGATAAAATTGGCAGCTCAAGAGTTCAGTCTTATTTCGACGTGGGAAATGTGGTGGTAAACGGTTTTCCGGAGCAATGGATTAAAATCCTGTCCAATCGCATTGCGAAGATTCACTTTAAAGATTATATAAGAAGCAACGGAACCCTGGATGGCTTTGTTAATATTCTGGAAGGCGACGTTGATTATAAAGCTGTTATGAAGGCACTTGATGAAATCGGATATAACGGGTGGGTTACTGCTGAGGTATTTCCTATAAACGGAAGCACTGAAGAAGCATTAAAAATCAATTCATTGGCTATGGATCAAATATTAAGGAGATAAAAAGTATGATTAATGTTGCCATTATTGGATTCGGCGGTATTGCCAAAGCTGCTCATTTCCCTTCTTATGTGAAGTTGGAACAAGAAGGAAAGGCTCATTTGGCAGCGATATGCGATATTTGTCCCGAGCAATTCACAGAAAAGATGGAAATTAATATAGGCGGTTCCGAAATATGTTTAAATGATGCCGTAAATAAATATACCGACTGGCAGGAGATGCTGAAAAACGAACAAATTGACATGGTGGATATTTGTCTTCCGACATATCTTCATGCAGAAACCACTTGTGAAGTTTTGAAAATGGGATATCATGTTCTTTGTGAAAAGCCCATGAGTCTTTCATATGAAGAATGTTGTAGAATGATAGATGCTGCTAATCAAAGTGGGACAAAATTGATGATTGGTCAGTGCCTAAGATTTAGCAATAAATACAATTACCTCAAAAAGGTGGTTGATGAGAGCACTTTCGGTAAGGTTAAGTCTGGTGTTTTTCAGCGTTTAAGCGGACCTCCTGTATGGGGATGGGATAATTGGTTTATGGACTATGACCGTTCTCATGGTTGTGTACTTGATATGCATATTCATGATGTGGATATGATCCGCTACCTTTTTGGTGAACCGGAATCCGTTTCTTGCTGTACGCAAGACATTTATGCTAAAAAGGACTTAGCACATTCCAGAATTAGGTACCCGGATTTTACAATGCTGGCAATTGGAGACTGGTCTCAAGAAGGATTGCCTTTTGCCGTAGAATACAGAGTGGCGTTTGAAAAAGCCACTGTGGATTATAAGGATGATATTGTTACTGTATATCCCAGAGGCGGCGAGGCGTTCAAGCCTCAAATTGAGGATGATGATTTCTATTATAATGAAATTAAGTTCTTGATTGACAGTATTGCCAACAATACAGAAAATACAGCCAATCCGCCTGAGAGTGCTGCAATGTCTGTAAAACTTGTAAATGCATTATTGGAAAGCTCGGAGAAAAACGGGGATTTTATAGTTTTTGAAAAATAATATAAGGGAGATAATAAAAATGGACTTTAATTCTACAGTCAAAGGTTCGGCTTTGGAAGGCTTTTATCCTTCCGGTTGGGATTTTGAAAAGATAGACGCTTGTATTGACAAACCTGAAAATATTTTTGACAGACAAAGTGATTGGAATCCTGATTTTAATTTGGTTCAGTGCGACAGCTTGAATGAATTTGAAACGTATATGGGCCATGAGATTGCAATGCAAATCAAGTTGGCAAAAGACAACAGTCAAAAAATAGCATTTATTTTGCCGGTTGGACCGATGGGAATGTATAAATGGGTCGTCTATTTTCTAAAAGAATGGCGCGTTTCTTGCGAGCATGTATATACTTTTAATATGGATGAATGGGCGGACGGCGAAGGAAATACGCTTCCTAGTGATAACAGCGGTTCATTTCAGTACGCTATGGAACAAGCCTTGTTTCATCCTTTGGGAGAGTTGACAGTTCCCGTGTCGCAGCGTAATTTTGCAACAAAAACCAATTTGCCTACATATCCGGAAAAAATTTCTGCTTTAAAAGCAGAAGGAGCCAAATTGGTCTTGGTATATGGTATTGGCAGAATGTGTCACATTGCTTTTTGGGAACCCACATTTGCAGCGGAATTTTCCAGTGCTGAGGAATGGGAGCAAGCTCCTTATAAATTGGGCGCTAAAATTCACCCGCTGACAGTGGAACAGAATGCTTTAACCAGCTTTAAGTCAAGAACTTCTCTTGTTCCGTGTCGTGCAAATACGATTGGCCCCGGTATTTTTCTGAAAGCGGACTATGCTATCGGCGGCGCAGATGGTATTTTGGGCAGGGGAATGCAGTGGCAGGGACTTTCCCTTTGGATGACGTTAAGATATGGCAAAAATCCATGTGTTACATCAACCTATATTCCTACCTTGCCAGGAAAATTGTTCTTCCTGAAAGAACTGGCGGGACCGTTAGAAGCCGAGTGTAACTAAGTTTAAATAGTAAAAGGTGTTTGGATAATGAAAAAATTAAAGGTTGCTGTTATAGGTTGTGGCCGTATTTCGTGTAGGCACCTTGACACTGCACGCGATTTGGATTGTGCTGATTTGGTGGCTGTTTGTGATATTATTCCCGAGCGTGCTCAGGCTGTTGCAGAAAAATATTCCGCACAAAGTTATACTGATTATAAGGTAATGATCGAAGAAAACAAATTAGATGCAGTTCATATTTGTCTTCCTCATTATATACACACAGAGGTTGCCCAATATGCGCTCAGGCATGGGGTGAATGTCATCAGCGAAAAGCCTATGAGCATTAAATATGAGGATGCAGTTGCAACAGTCAAGTTAGCCGATGAAATGAATTTGCAGTACGGTGTTATTTTTCAGTGTCGTTATAATACACCATCGCGCCTGGTGAAAAAAAGAATTACGGATGGAAGACTCGGTAAGGTAAAATGTGGAAGAGTGGTTCTTACATGGAGTCGCTCGGATGATTATTACAGTTCTTCCGACTGGAAAGGCACATGGGATAAAGAAGGCGGAGGAGTGGTTATTGATCAGGCGATCCATTCCATCGATCTGGCAAACTGGTTTATCTCTTCCAATCCCGTCGAAATACAGTCTTCACTGCATAATCGCAACCATAAAATAATGACTGTAGAAGATACAGCAGAAGGCCTTATTAAATATGAAAACGGTGCTTTGCTCAGTTTCTATTCCATGAATACTTATTGTATTGATGAGCCGATAGAAATACGGCTATACTGTGAAAATGGAACAGCAAGATTGTCCTATAATGATGCTGTTATCACTTATAATGACTCAACCGTTGAAACGATAAAAAACAGTTCTCAGAAAATTGTTACATATACAGGCGGTCAAGAGTATTGGGGATTGCAGCATGCAGTACAGATCAATCAATTTTATAAAAGTCTTCTGGGACTTGAAGAATTGGAGATCACCGGCAAAGAGGCTTTAAAGATACAAAAAATTGTTTGTGACATTTATGAAAACGACGATAATCATTTTCGTAGCAAAAGTCTGAATGCATAAACTTTAGAAGGGAGCATTATATGAAAATAGGTGTTTGTATCCGTATTGATGATATGGATGAATTTGAAAAACAGATAGCAACGTTCCCGGATGAAGGTTTTACAACATGTCAGCTTCTCGCATGGAAACCGGAAGTTTGGACTGTTGAAAATGCGAAAAAGATAAAAGGACTATTAGACAAGTATCATGTTACTCCTTCTGCTTTTTGGGCAGGATGGGCCGGCCCCGCTGTATGGGATTTTTATGATGGTCCCCGCACGCTGGGACTGGTTCCTCCCAAGTATCGTGAAATGAGAATAAAAAATCTGTGTGATGGCGCTGATTTCGCAAAATTGTTAGGGATTCAAGACGTGATCACTCATATGGGATTTATTCCTGAAAATCCAAATGATCCTGAATTTATACCATTTTGCAATGCGGTTCGGGTGGTCGCTGAACATCTTCAAAAAAATGGGCAATATTTGTTGTTTGAAGCGGGTCAGGAAACGCCTACTACAATGGTGCGTTGTTTCGAAGTGGTAGGTACAGATAACCTGGGTGTTAATTTGGATACCGCGAATGTTATTTTGTATGGCAAGTCTAACCCTGTTGATGCGTTGGATGTATTTGGAGATAAGGTCAGAAATCTTCATGCCAAAGATGGTCAATATCCCACTAATGGTCATTTTCTTGGTGAAGAAACACGTTTGGGGGACGGTAAAGTTGATTTTAGGGCGCTGATTCAAAAATTACATGACATTGGATATGACTCTCATATTACGATTGAACGAGAAATCGACGGAGAAAAACAAATTGAAGATATCAGATATGCTAAGAAATATCTTCAAAATATTATCGATGACGTCTATGGCTGCTAATGAGCTATAAGAAAAATATAACTTGCAGGAAGGGAACGATATGGACACATTTAAATTGCCGATGTAAAGGGAAAAGGCATAGTAAACGGTTTTGTCAATAAAAGTGGGTAAGTTTTTTTGTATAAGTAAAGAATTAGATGTTTACTACATAGAGGGGAACCCCTCTATGTAGTAAATGGGGATCAAATTAGGTGCTCGTATTTCTCGAGGTTGCTTGCTCAAACCTGCACAAGGCGAAACGGAAAATGATCATAGAGAGAAAGTAAAGCAGATGAATATACTGTTTCAAAAGCGGTATATCGTCCATAACATCTTATACTAAAATCTAATTATGCATCTACGGAAAGGATGAATCAGCATGACACAATTGCAAAATCATGTTTTTCAACCGGCTCAGATTTTTGCAGATAACATGGTACTGCAAAGGGATCAAAAGATTCCGGTGTGGGGTTTGGGTAAAGTCGGAGCGGCGGTACAGACTTCTTTGTTGCAGGATGACACCGTATTGGAAACACAGTGCGCAGAGGTAAAAGAGGATGGGACCTTTTATCTGAATTGTCTGCCAGACCCGGCTCATTTACCCGATATACCCTGACTCTCGAATGTCAGGACAAAAAAATTGTTTATCGGGATATCCTGATCGGTGAGGTTTATTTGGCGGCTGGACAGTCTAATATGGAATTTCCGATTCTTTTTTCACAGAACAGAAACCAACTGCTGGAGCAGGCAAATAATCCTAACCTGCGCTTTTGCCGAATTTATCGGGAAGCACCGGATCAAGCCCCTCGTATGAGGGAGCCGCAATTCGAAGTAACTGCGATATGGGGCAGAGGAGATTCTTCTGCTGATTTGGATCCGGTTTCTGCGGTTGCATATAGCTTTATTTGGCATTTGTATCGGATGACCGGTGAAAAGTGGCCGATTGCTTTTGTGGATATCTCCAAGGGCGGTGCAAGATTGGAAACATTTTTGACTCGTTCCCAAATCGACAGCCTGCCGCTATTACATAAAATTATTTTCGAGGAAAACCGCGAGGAGGATCATTGGGGAACTCACGGAGCAGAAAACTTTAACGAAATCATGGGCATGTATTATGAACGAGTTTGCCCGATCAAGCATATCAAAGTGAAAGGAATCCTTTGGTATCAGGGGGAAAGTAATCTGGGCACACAGAAAAAATCAGATGCCTATATTCCTGCTTTTGAGGAACTGTGCAGGGGATTCAGCAGATATTTCGGCGTTGACGGAGAAGAACTGCCTGTTATTTACATGATGTTGGCTCCTTTTGATTATAGCGAATGGAATGCCGAATTGGGGCTGCCGCAATTTTGGGAAGCACAGCATCAGATTGCGCGGAATCATCCTGATACGATGCGGGAAATTCCGATTTATGATCTGCCTTTGGATTATATCCCGTCGGCTTTGGCTGATGCGTATCCTCCGGAAACCTTTCATCCAATCCATCCGATCTGCAAATTTCCAGTTGGCAAGCGGATGGCGGAAGCGGCAATGAAATTGGTGTATCATACCGGCGGATCCATACATGCCGCCTTATCCGGTTTCATATGATCTATCATCCGATCGTATCACAGTAACGTTTGCTGCGGTCAGTGCGCTGAAATCCTTGAATGGAGAAAATTTACGCGGCTTTTGTGTCTGCGGCGAAGATCGTCGGTTTGTTCCTGCCAAGGCAGAAATATCCGGAGAAAAAGATGTTGTAGTATACAGCGACAAGGTGCAGCATCCGGTTGCCGTTACTTATGCGTTTGAGAATATCAATCACTGTTCCAATCTGTGTGACAGCGAGGGAAGAATGGCTGTTCCGTTCAGAAGCGACCGAATCGCCTCCGAGTATTTTATGTCTGAAAAACAGAAACAGCCGATGTGAGCATTTAAAGTAAATTTCTCCTATGGTAGTTTCTTTCATTCTGCCATGGGAGAAAGCTTTTTGGTGTCTTTAGACGTAGAAATAAACCCTCGTTTCTACCGAGGGAAGAAAA
>CAUHFD010000018.1 GCA_959605275.1 uncultured Eubacteriales bacterium
GCCGAATTAACTGATCCAAACAATGATTTGGCGGCAACTTTGGAAAAATACAGAAATAAAATTAATTCTTGCTTGGCAGAATGTCTGCAAGGAAAATGATGTTTTCGGCTGACAGGCAGCATCTGTTTGAGAGATAAGTCATGGTAGAAAGTTTTTTCTAGCTGAGCTCTAATTGATGCTGCCCGAAGCTATATCATGGTTTCATAAAACAATAGATACAAATAAAACGAAAGTACTGCCGCAAATCAGATGCATTGGTATTGACAATCGCAGTGCAGACCGGAAAGGCAGAGAGAAAAACATAACGAGAGGAAACGTGATTTGGTATAAAAGTAGGTATCGATTCAGTCTTTCATGTCAAATCACGTTATGATAATGAAAATGAACAAAAAACTTGCTACACCGACACCGCAGCAACTTGCCTGGCAGGACAGTGAAATGGGAATGTTTTGCCATTTTGGATTGAATACATTTACGGTAAACGAATGGGGCAAGGGAGACGATTCTCCCGAAATTTTCAATCCTACTGACTTTGATGCAAGACAATGGGCGGATATTGCAAAAAAAGCGGGCTGTAAATATCTGATGCTCACCGCTAAGCATCATGACGGCTTTTGTTTATGGCAGACTGAAACAACAGATTACAGTGTGAAATCAAGTCCATGGCGAGGCGGAAAAGGCGATGTGGTGCGTGAGTGTGCCGAAGCTTGCAGAGAATACGGCATTAAATTTGGCGTTTATCTTTCGCCGTGGGATCGACATGAGCCATGCTATAATGATCCCGCGCTTTATGATGAATATTATTCCCGTCAACTGACAGAACTGTTGACGGGTTACGGAGATATTTATGAAGTTTGGTTTGACGGCGCAGGCTCAGAAGGACGTAAATACGATTGGTATAAATGGCTTTCTATTGTGCACCAATATCAGCCAAACGCAATGGTGTTCAACATGGGAATACCGACGATACGCTGGGTCGGAAATGAAGTGGGGTTAGCGCCGTATCCGTGCTGGAATACAGCAGATGCCGCACGAGTAAGTATGTTTACTGACGATATGACAACATGGTTGCCCGAAACATCGAATTGGGTCCCGGCAGAATGTGATGTTCCGATTCGCAATCAGAAGTGGTTCTGGCACGCCGGTGAAGAGGATTGTATTCGTCCGTTGGAGGAACTGATTCGTATTTACTATCATTCGATTGGCCACGGCGCGAATCTTTTGATCAATCTGGCTCCGGATAATACCGGTAAAATTCCGCAATGCGATGCAGACAGACTGTTGGAAATGACAGAGGAAATGAAAAGACGTTTTTGCTGTCCGCTTTTTGAAGGAACCGGTCAAGGCACCTCTGTCACTTGGGACTTACACGGTGAAACGAGATTCAATCATCTTATCCTGATGGAGGATATTTCACAAGGAGAACGGGTAAAAGGGTATCAGCTAAAAGCTCTGACTCAAGATGGTTGGAAAACAATCATTGGTGACGGGATTGCGATCGGTCATAAAAAAATAGACCGGTTTGACACGGTGACTGCAACTAAGCTGTTGTTTGAATGTACAGCCTGTGATGCAGAACCGCTGCTGAGGAGCGTCCGAGCTTATTATGTCGAGGATCGTTCGTAGGAATGTCATGGAGGTGAGAAAGAATGGAATATATCAAACAGCTTGATTGCGGTGATTATATTCAAATTACGGCAGTACAGCCGGGAATATTCAGATTCCGGTTGGGAAAGGACACCCGGTTTGGACCCTCCTCTACCGAGAGATTCGGTGTCTTGAATTTGGACTTTGATCCGGTTTTTTCATTATTGCAGGAAACCAATGATGAAATTATTGTTACTGCCGGTGACAACAGGATTTGTTTGAACAGAAGCACCTGTGAGATCATGATATTCCGAAACGATGAAAAAATGACGCAGTTTACACCCTATTGTGCAGTCGGTCAATGCGGGAACGGCTTGAATATCAATATTGAGAGTGATGAAAAATTTTACGGGCTTGGATATAGGCATACAAAACACTTACAATTGCGTGGCGCATCTTACCGTAATCATGTGGCGTATGGTCAAAGCTACGGACCGATTCCGTTTTTAATGAGCAGTAAGGGATGGGCAGTATATTACAATACTACCTTTGACAGCTATTTTGACGTTGGAAATACCGATCAGGATAAAATACATATCTGGAGTGAAAACGCTGATTTCGATGCTTTTATCTTGATTGGTAATAGCTATCGGGATTTGATCGGGCGTTTTACGGAAATTACAGGTCGTCCGGCATTGATGCCGCTTTGGGGCTACGGATTTATGTTTATCTGTAATGAAAAGGAGAACCAATTCGACATTTTAAATGATGCCGAAAAGTTCATGACTAACCAAATTCCATGTGATATGTTGGGACTCGAACCGGGGTGGATGTCTAAATACTACGATGATTCCCTGGACAAAGATTGGGACAGCGAAAAGTTTTATATGCCTTGGTGGAATGAAGATCGCACTCTCTTTAAGGACGTCACTTTTATCGGCGCTTTAAAACGGTATGGCTTTAAACTCAGTCTTTGGTTGTGCTGTGATTATGATATTTATGCCGAAGAAATGCGTCAGAGCAGGCATACGGAATCGGCTGATGTTCTGTCTGAAAAACCATATGATTTCGGCAAATTGGATTTTGACACCAAAGCGCATGGTCCTCGCTATATGGATCAATTACAAAAAAAGGATGTTTCCTGGTTTGACCATCTAAAAAAATTCATTGACAGCGGGGTAGAGGCTTTCAAACAGGATCCTGCCTATGTTGTCAACGATCATCCCGACCGGCTTTATGCAAACGGTATGACCGACGCGGAGGCACATAATATTTACAGCACTGTTTTAGCAAAGCAGGTACATGAGAGTTATAAGGATTATACCGGCATGCGGTCGATGTATTTTTTAGGAACCGCTTACACCGGGATTCAGCGTTGGGAGCCTACATGGACCTGTGACAGCGGCGGCAGAGATGATGTTTTACTTGGTGTTTTGCAATATGGTTTATGCGGGCATATGAATGTGACCTGTGATATGGATGTTCACAATACAGACGGCATCCATTTCGGCTTTTTGCTGCCGTGGAGTCTTGCGAACAGCTGGGCTTCCATTGAGCATCCGTGGTGGCTCGGCAAAGAATTGTATGATGTGTTTGTTTATTATGCAAAGCTTCATTACAGCTTGATCCCGTATATTTATTCCTATGCTTTTGAAGGGCATTTCAGTGGCATGCCGATTGTGCGCTCGATGAATCTGATGTATGAGAAGGACGAGAATTGTGATGATTTGACACATCAGTATATGCTGGGCGATTCGTTGCTGGTGGGGGCGTTTACCGACCGGATTTATTTGCCGGAGGGTCAATGGATCGATTACTGGACCGGAGAATTATATCAAGGGGCGGAGCAGATCGACTATATTTGCCCGAAAGACAAAGGCGGTGCTCTTTTTGTAAAAACAGGGGCGGTCCTTCCTCGTTGGAAGACGGATGTTTTAAGTGCGCAAAGCGAAAACAGCCGGGAACTGATCATAGAATATTATGAAGGATCAGCCGGCCGTTTTACGCTGTATGAAGATGACGGAATTTCTTATGGATATGAGCAAAATCAATATGCCAAGACTGATATTGTCATTACCGTTACGGAAAACGATCAAATTCATATTGACTTTACGCAACATAATGCCGAATATTGCGGTTTTGACGGTGCGAGAATGATATGCTTTGTGATAAAAGGAGACGGAAAGGAAAAAACAGTGTTTTTTAACGGTACGCAGCTAAGTGATATGCCGGAATATGAGCGCGGAACAGTGAAGGTAACTTTCCTTAAACGAGGAATCAATCAGGAGGCAGTATGATGAAAAAGTTCAAATCAGCAACAGCTTTGCTATTGACGCTGTTCTACCTTTTTTCACTCGGCGGATGTAAGTCTGATCCAAAAACAGCTTCAGGCAGTTCCTCCGGATTTGCTTCTTCTCATTCCGGTTTTGTCACTGACGATTCACAACCGGAAGACACCTATTCTCAAGAAGAACAGCACAATGGCGCGGAAACATCGTCGGCATCTGATTCTAAAAAGCCGTCAGGTGTTACCGCCAATTCGTCAGGCAGCAGTTCTTCCTCCAATCATCAACAACCGGGAAAAGGAAGCGGAGATGAAAATTCAGTGACCAAAGCAACAGATTATGCCGGCGCACAGGCGGTTCATGCCTATGAAGCCGGGAAAGAAACAATGACGTTAGGATATTATGTGTCGCCGACCGGAAGTGATTCCGGCAACGGTTCGTTAAAGAATCCGTTCAAGACCATTAAAAGGGCACAAGAGGCGGTTCGTTCTTATTTGTCCTCGAATAAGGCGCCTGCAGGCGGAATAGCGGTTTGGCTGCGGGCAGGAACCTATCAATTGTCGGATTCCTTAAATTTTACTGCCGCCGACAGCGGCTCTTCGGCGGACTGTCCGGTAGTATATACCGCTTATAAAGGCGAGGAAGTACATATTTCCGCTAATAAAATGATCGATCCTTCTTATATCAAAAAGACGGATTCCAGTTGTAAATATTGGAATATGGTTCCTGCATCTGTCAGAGATAAACTTTATCAGGTGAACTTATACGAAGCTGCCGATATCAGCGGCAATCGTATTTTTACCTCTCATTGGGACGCAGATAAAAAATCTTTGTTTCAGGACAATAAGCCGGTGTTTTGGATGTACCAGGATCATGTACCGATGTCATTGGCACGTTATCCGGATATCAAAGATCATGATCGGTATGCTGTTTCCTCATGGGACACCATTTTAAAAGCAAACGGAACTTCCTTTCAGCCATCCAACGCAAAGCTTACATCTTGGGATGCTTCTCAGGAGATCTATATCCATTCGCCGTTCAGTTGGATGAACAATGATTTTATCACGCGGGTGTCTTCCATCCAATCCGGTTTTATTTCCCTGGCATCCAATCCGGGCGGATTGGGAATATCCGATCCGAATAACGGTGCGAATCCGGATAATGTCAGACCGTATTATGCGATGAACGTCGTTTCCGAATTGACGCAGCCCGGCGAATACTATTTTGACGGCACTGATTCGACCGTGTATTATCTTGCATATTCCAACAGCGGCAGTTATCAATTGAGCGTCACGCCCTATCAGTATCGTTATGCTTTGAACTTAAAGAATGTGAAAAATGTTGAATTTAGAAATATCTATTTTGAAGGCGGAAATGATGCCGTTATCAATATTGAAAACGGCAGTCATATCGTGCTGAAGAATTGTACGGTACGCAACGGCGTCGGACAGGGCATTCGCGTGGACGGAACCAATAATTTGGTAGATTATTGCCATATTTACAATTTGGGCTTCGCAGGGGTTACGCTCAGTGGCGGAGATCGTTTGTCTTTATCCAAATCAGGCAATACGGTTTCCAATTCACATATCCACAATTATGCCATGTTTAAAATGAACGGGAATGCCGGTGTGACTATGGTAAGCCGGCAAAGCTGCGGTCATGTCATTAAAAACAATGTGATTCATTATGCGCCGCAACAGGCGATTTACATGGGCGGCAATGAAATTACCATTGCCAACAATGAGATTTATGATGTTTGCCGTGTGACCGATGATGCCGGAACCATTTACGGTGCCAGAGACTGGAGCTACCGCGGCATCCGAATTCTTAATAATATTGTTCATGACTTTGTTCCTACCGTGGCAGGCCGTCCCGGAGCGGGCGCCTACGGCATCTATCTTGACGACTGTCTTTCTGGCGTAACGGTAAAGGGTAATATTGTATATAACGGAGCCAGCGCCGGTATTATGAATAACGGCGGTCGTGACAATAAGATTGAAAACAATGTAATCGCCAATTGCTGGCGCGGATTGCGCACTTCTCAGGTCGGTGCATCCTCCGGTGGCGTGAATAACAAGGGCGGGGATAGTTGGAATCTGCTTGAAAAACTGAACAGTGTAGGTTATCAATCTGCGGTGTGGACTGCAGCTTATCCGGAATGCGCTGCGATACCGAACGATTATGATCAGTTACGCCCTTACAAAAAGGGAACTACCGTGCGTATCGCATCTGAATGGCTGAAACCGGAAAATTGCACCTTTAAGGCGAATCTCGGGCAGGGAAGTTTTGACAAAGGTTGGATTGTATGTGATTCAAGCGGTGCTTCCAAAAAATATTATGACGGACTTTCGGATATGAATATCAGCAACGTCGGAACAGATCTGGTTAAGATTACGGGAACATCCATATGGATCAAATTTGATGACAGCCGTCTTTCTGCCATTGGATTCCAAAAAATTCCGCTGGAAAGCATTGGTATAGCGGCAAAGTAGCAGAGAACGGAGCATGATGACCATATGGACGATTTCAGATTCAGACAGGTACATTTGGATTTTCACACGACCGAGCTGATTGACGGCGTCGGAAATTGTTTTTCAAAGGAGCAGTTTCAGGATGCTTTAAAGTTAGGACACGTTGATTCTGTCACGTTGTTCTCAAAATGTCATCACGGATGGTCCTATCATCCCACTAAAGCTAATGTGATGCACCCGACGCTTACCTTTGATCTGCTCGGCGCGCAGATCGAGGCTTGCAAAGAATTAGGGATTCGTACGCCTGTGTATCTGTCGGCAGGCTATGACCATAAAACCTGTCTTGCGCATCCTGACTGGATCTGTGTTGACAGCGTGGAGAATATCGGAAAGCCAATGCCCCGGATTCCGGAGCATTATTATCCACTTTGCTTTAATTCTCCTTATCTTGATATGCTGATCGCTCAGGTGAAAGAAGTAGTGCAGCGTTATCACTGCGATGGGATTTTTTTGGATATCGTCAGTATTCATCCGTGCTATTGCAGCTATTGCCGCAAAATTCTCGCGGACAGGGGAAAAAGTCTGCATGATACGGATGCCGTCATGGAATTAGCGGAAGAAACCTTCTATCGTTATACGGAACGTGTCAGAAAGGCAATTGACCAATATCGACCGGGTTTGCCGGTGTTTCATAACAGCGGTCACATCCGACGGAGCGATCGGCGTCTTGCTCATTGTAATACACATCTGGAAATTGAATCTCTGCCGACCGGCGGATGGGGGTACGACCATTTTCCACTATCCGCCTCCTATGTTGGTACGCTCGGCATGGATTATATCGGCATGACAGGGAAATTTCATACAACATGGGGCGATTTTGGCGGGTATAAGCATCCGAATGCATTAAAGTATGAAACATCGCTGTGTCTGGCCAACGGCGCAGGATGCAGCGTCGGAGATCAATTGCATCCGCTTGGCATCATGGATGCGGCAACCTATCATTTGATCGGGGAAGCATATGCCGATGTGGAGAAAAAAGAACCATACTGCAAGAACGTGAGGCGGGTGGCGGATATCGGCGTTTTGTCCTCTGAAGCCTGCAAAGCGTTGGACGGCGGTGAGGTCAACAGCAACAGCGATCCCGATATCGGCGCCAACCGTATGTTGACGGAAGGGCACTATTTATATGAATTTATAGATAAAGCGGCAGATTTCAGCAGCTATAAGGTTCTGATTCTTCCGGACGACATTCCGACAATCGGACAATTAGCTGACAAGTTGAGGGCGTTTGTGAAACAAGGCGGTAAAATATTAGCCACAGGTCATTCAGCGGTTGATAGCGAGAATCGGTTTATTTGTGATTTTGGCGCGGATTTTATCGGAAAAAGTAGTTTTTCTCCCTCTTATTTGCATCCGTTGTTTGAGACTCCGCCTTTCGGAGAAGCAAATTTTGTTGTTTACGGTGATCATTATGATATTCGTGTTAGCACAGGCAGAACGATCGCCGAACAAGTCGAGCCGTATTTTAACCGTGGAAACGGTAAATTTTGCTCACATCAGCATACTCCTTTTGATCCCAATAAACGCGCTCCTGCAATTGTGCAGGGAAACGACGGCATTTACTGCACCTTTTCCATATTCAGTGACTATGCGAAATACGGAAGATTAATTTTGAGGAATGTCTTTTGCTATTTGTTGGATCTGTTGCTGGGGGATCATAAAACATTACAAATCTCACATTTTTCGGAAAAAGGGATCGTGACTTTAATGAAACGGAAGGATCAGCAGGAGCTGTTTCAACATATCCTGTATGCTCCGACTTTTCGGGCGGGTGAAAACATAGAGGTCATCGAAACACTGCCGGCGGTAAAAGATGCGGAAGTGTCATTTCGGTTGGAAACGCCTCCGAAAAGCGTTCGATGTGTTCCTCAAAACCAAGAGATTCCCTTTCGCTACGAGCATCAAGTGTTGCATTATACGATACCGGAATTTGTTTGTCATCAAATCATTCAGATTATCTATTGACCTTGTTATGGTAGAAAAACATTAGCAGATACAAAAATCCGGACGCCCCGCAATAATGGGATACCCGGATTTGAGAGCCCGTCTGGGCCTAAAAATTGTGTAAATCTCCATTAAGGTGTAAAATAGTAGTACCGACAGCGTAACGTTAGCATGAAAGAATAGCAGAAAATAAAATAAAAACTTTTTTCAATAATTTTCAAAAATAGGTGTAAAAAAATAGCTTCTAACTGAGGAAACAGGTGAAGGGATCATTTCTCTTTGCCTGTTTCTTCTTTTTTTATGAGAGAAACAGATATTGCGGCTCGACAATAGAATATACCATTTATCAGATACTTTCCTGTTGCTGTTGGAGAAAACCAACAAGCCCCTTTAACAACTGCGCCACGACGCTGGTTGACAGCAGAGCGAGAAACAGTAGGTTATCAATATCGGGTAGCTACCTGAACTATAATCAAGAGAGTAGACACAAAATTTTGTGGACTCGGCAAGTTGGGTGTTCAAGTATCTATTCAGGAACGGCTGCATCACTTTCTTGTTCATGAAAGCGTCGATATTCGGAAGGTTTCATGCCGTATTGTTTTTTGAATAAC
Organism: uncultured Eubacteriales bacterium; assembly: GCA_959605275.1. GTDB lineage: Bacteria > Bacillota > Clostridia > Oscillospirales > Ruminococcaceae > HGM13222. The sequence continues at coordinate 8,959 of CAUHFD010000018.1, forward strand.
TGAGAAAAATAATTTGCATTATCATATCCCACTGCTTCGGTAATTTGAGCAATCGAGTTGTTGGTTTCCAACAGAAGAGTAGCAGCTTTCCGTAATTTAATACTATTAATATACTTAGACAGGCGCATACCGGTTTCTTCCTTGAAAACGGCGCTAAGATAGTTTGGACTTATGTGAATATATTGTGCCAGTAATTGCACGTTGACCGGCTCGCTTATTCGTTCAACAATCATTTTTTGAACATCCTGAACGATTCGGATAGTGCGCTTTTCTTGTGTTGCGTTGGAAGTGTTGGACATGTCTCGCAGAGTCTTTTTTACAACAATTTCCATTTCTGTCAGACTGTCTGATGTTAGAAAATCATTTAGGATACTGGAATAAATTTGCGGACGTTCCGCAATAATAGACATTCGATTGGAAATATCCATCAGAAAAACTGTGAGGTCGATTTGCAAAGATAGAATATTTTCTTTGGATGCCAAGCCGAGAGAACCAATGTTTTGAAACTCTTTTTCAATCAAAAGATCCATTTTCTCAAAATCATTGCGATAAAGATGGGCACGGATTTGTTCTTTGGCTTGTTGGGAAAATTGAAGGCGCCGGGAACTCCGCAACCACAAATCGCTAAAGAAGCATAAAAAACTTTTTCCAAAAAAATTTCCCTGTCCTAAAGCATCGCACGCTTGCTGATAACTATAAGAAATGTCTGAAATAATATTGCTGGCAAGACCGATGCCGACAGAAATACTTTGCTTGCATTCTTTTAACACTCGTTTCTTTACAATTTCCAAGGTTTGTTCTAATTTATATTTGAAAGAATCTCCCGGTTCTTCAATAAGCAGTAAGAAAGCAATCTGGTTCTGTTCACGAACGCAGGAACGGTTGATGGCAATTTTTGAAATTTCCTGATGTGTGATAGATTTCACTCGGATAGCCATTTCCCAGACATCGTAGCGGGGTGAACTATTAGAAATCGGGGCAAAAGAAAGCACAAAAACTAAGTAATACTTAGCAGTTTCAGAAGTCAGCTTCAAAAAACTCATGAGTGAAGTAATATCATTCGGAAGATTGTGACCCTCTAACAGATTGTTGAAGAAATGGTCGCGCAGGCGAGAATAGTTTGTTTCGGTACGCATAACGGAATATTGTTTTTCTGTGAACTTTTTGCTTTCGATTTTTCGCAGAATTAAACGGCTCATTTTTTGGGGGTCCAGAGGATACTCTACCAGAGAAACAGAGTCATCTACATGGGGTTCTAATTCTGTCAAGGCAGCGGCATCACCTGTCAGAATGATCTCGGTAGTAAGGCGATCAACCAGCAACAACTCAGACCATCCGAACGGAGAATTATTCAGTATTTCAATTGAGACCACTACAGCATCGGGCTGGTGGGCAAGAAGTGCATTGTGGAAATCTTCAAGCTTTTTGGTGACAAGAAAAGCATGCTGTTTTGACATGCTTTTTAAAGTGTCGGAAATTTTGTCGCTATCTTGTTCCAAAACAATAATCATTGTTATTACCTCAGCGAATCATTTTAATTACAATAATGCTCACTGAACAATTCAAAAACAACTGAAAAATACTTTGCTATCGTTGTTTTTGAATTGGCAAAGTGCAAGGTTTTTGATTGCTTTTTGCGAAAACCTTGTACTTTGTATTACGATTTCATTCTGAAATCGTAATCTGTGTTCGCATCAAGAAATGTCTATACGGCGGATAGCCGTTCGAACAAATCAAATTTTTGATTTGGCCAGTAGACATTACATTATAAGTATAATAAGAATTATTAAAATTGTCAAAAGAATTGTGTACTAGAGTAGTTATTTTTAGTTTTAATAGATATTTCGTCTTGTCACAAAAATTGCCAATTGCTATAATGAGACAGTAATAAATGCAAAATGAACGGAGAATACACTATGAAAACGAAGAGGTATTTGCTTCAATTTTTTGCCATAGCTGCCATGTTGGGAGTGATTACCACATTGACCGGTTGTCAAAATCATAAGAACATCAATTCAACCTCTAGCCAACAGGCGGAAGAAACCAAGACCGTTGAAATAATGAAAAACGGATGTGGTGCTGCGGTGACTCAGTTAGATTCTCTTTCTGAGGAGTCTTTGAAGCTGCTGAAAGAGTCTGGAATCACTTTCATTAAAGTACATATTCCGTATCCATTTGCTAGTGATGGTACGTTGACTACCAATTATATGACTGCTAAGCGCGCAGTGAAGATGATTTACAACGTGGGATTAGAGCCGGTGTGTCAATCTTTTACTCCCGGTGGGAATGCATATAATTCCTCGACCGGAAAGGTAGAATGGATGTCTTATTTGCCCAATGTATTTGAAGATTACAATGATGCGTATTTTTATAAAGTGTTACGGAATGGTACAGAGTATATAGCTAAGGACTTGAAGGAATATACCAATTGCTGGATCGTATCTAATGAGCCGAATCTGACCGTTTTTACCGGACCGATGACGTTTGAGCAAATCCAAAAATATATAACTACCTGTGCCGAAAGCTTAAAATCAGGAAATCCGAGTGCTTATTGTGGCGTCAATATTTTTGCGTCTGCAGATAAAAATCGTGCAATGCGATTGATTCCAATGTTGTATGGTGAAAATTCGGCATTGGATTATTTAGGATTAGATTCCTATTTCGGTACTTTGGTAGAGGGCGGCGCGGAATCATGGGACGATTATATTGATACTTATTATAACATGACCGGTGTTCCGATTATGATTACGGAATTTTCCTATTCATCCTATGTGTATGAGGATAACAAACGACAGAATGATTCTACCGGTTTGGCGTATAACAATGCAGTATGTCGTGATAAACGTTTTTCTTGTGAATGGGATAACCACCTGCGTAACGAGGAAACCCAAGCAGAATATGCCCGAGCGTGCTTGAAGATTTTCAAACAACATAAGGAAGTCATTGGGTGGTGTTGGTTTTCCAATATCGACAAAACCGGTCCCTGCTGGGAATGTGGTGATACGAATTGCCCGATGGAGAGTTCATGGGGATTGCTCCGCTCCGATGGAACAGCAAAGCCGGTGTTAAATGTGTTTTCGACCAATCAATAATTTGTCGTGCGCAGCCGGAAATTTGACTGTGCGATAAAGATGATACCCAAAGCAAGGCAGTCAGTACAGCTAAAACAAGAGAGGGAGTAATGACTTATGAATAAACTTGGTATTTTTATGAACTTTTGGTGCAACAGGTGGGATGCGGATTATTACAAGTATATTAAAAAAGCCGCATCGCTGGGCTTTGATGTGCTGGAATTTCAAGCGCAACCACTGCTGAATATTCCGGATGAGGAACTGCGCAATATTAAGAAAGCGGCCGATGAAGTGAACATTGAGCTGACTTACAGTCTCGGTTTAGATAAGACCTATGACATTTCCTCCGATGATAAATATGTTCGTATCGCAGGTGTGCAGTATTTGTCTGATATTATGAAGAAAGTTGCTGTGCAGGAAGGCAAACTGATTTCCGGCGTTTCCTATGCCGGATGGGGCGTACCGGCGGGCGATATCAACAAAGATAAGCGTATGGAGAACAGTGCCGGTGCAATGAAAGAACTGGCGAGAGTTGCAGATGATTTGGGGATTCAATATGCAGTTGAGGCAGTGAATCGTTTTGAAGGAGTCGTGATAAATACAGCGGCAGATGCAGTTAAATACGTTTCCATGGTCGACAGCAAAAACGTCGGTATCTTGCTGGACACTTACCATATGAACATCGAAGAGTTCAGTATACGAGACGCGATTCATCTTGCAGGAGATAAACTGGTGGGATTCCACGTAGGTGAAAATAATCGTTCGGTCTGTGGACGGGGTCACTTGAACTGGGATGAAATATTCTCGGCATTGGCTGATGTCGGTTATCGGGGACGAATAGTTGCGGAGCCGTTTATAATGGCGGGGGGAGAAGTCGGTCGTGATATTTGCGTCTGGAAGAATCTTATACCCAATCCAACTGAAGAAACACTGGACGGCGAACTGAAATTTATGTTGGATTTCGAGCGAAAGATGATGACTAAATACAGAATGTAACGCAAAGGAGCAGACAATGAAAAAATTTAAATTAGGTTTTTGTCCGACACGCCGAGACTGTTTCAGTAAGGAAGAAGCGCAACGGTTTCGTCTGTTGATTCAGCAGAGTCTTACGAAATATGATATTGACTTAATCGATCTGAAAGGACTGAATGCTGAAGAATTGCTGTGTGATCGGCACGATTTGGAGGCGATTATTGATCGGTTCCGGAATGAAAAGGTCGATGCCATGTTTTTCCCGCATTGCAACTTTGGATCAGAAATGTTGGTATCTCAAGTGGCGCTGGCAGTTGGCAAGCCAGTGTTGCTTTGGGGACCCCGTGATGATGCTCCCGATGCAGCTGGTGTCCGTTCCCGTGATTCCCAATGCGGTCTATTTGCTACCGGCAAGGTGTTGCGGCGCCACAATGTTCCTTTTACCTATCTGACGAATACTCCGGTAGACAGTTTGGAATTCCATGAAGGTTTCATCAGATTCCTACGGGTAGCACAGGTGGTCAATGCAGTGACGAATTTGCGTATTCTGCAGATTGATACTCGTCCGGAGCCATTTGCCAGTGTGATTTGCAATGAAAATGAGTTGCTGGAGCGATTCAATGTTCATGTTTATCCGGTTGCTATTACAGATGTAGTTGCTGAAATGAAACGCGTGATAGCAGAAAATGACGCGGAATATCGGGCTACGATGGATAAAATCAGTTCATATGACAAAGTCGGCAATATAGAGGACATTCAGAAATCCTCCGCTTTGAAGGTCGCAATGAAGCGCTTTGCTGATTTTTACGGTTGCGGTGCTATTGCAATTCAATGCTGGAGCGCGCTGCAAACGGATACCGGAATTATGCCCTGTTTATCAAATGCATTACTGACTGATGAGGGAATCCCTGTGGTTTGTGAGACCGACTTATGCGGCGCTGTAACGGCTATTATGGTTAAAGCGGCTGCCGGGCAGGATGCTGTACCGTTCTTCGCGGATATTACGGTACGCCATCCGCAAAACGATAACGCGGAATTGTTGTGGCATTGCGGAAATTTCCCACCGTCCTTAGCCAAAGATGCTGCTTTAATGAGTGTCGGCGGCAACCCTTATATGTCCGACAAGAACTACGGCGTCGTGAATTGGGAACTCAAGAGCGGAGATATTACAGTAGCTCGTTTTGATGGAGATCACGGAGACTATCGTCTGTTGATCGGCGAAGTAAAAACCACTGACGGTCCGATGAACTTGGGTAGTTACGTGTGGATAGAAACAGATAATTGGAAAAAATGGGAGCATCGCTTGGTAGAAGGACCGTATATTCACCATGTAGCAGGTGCTTACGGTCATTTCGGCGAAATTTTGAGCGAGGCGTGCAAATATTTAAACGGCTTGCGTCCTGATGTAGTACAGCCTACTGAGCAACAGCTCGTGGAACGATGGTGGTAAAGAAATGACAGGAGGAATTAAAATGAAAAGAGTTTTTAATTTGATTTCTCTGCTTTTGGTTACAGGGATGATATTTTGTTCCTGTACCGGCTGCGGCGGAGGACAGAGCGGTAAAGATAGTAAACATCAATTTGACGAAAATGACGGTCCTTTGGTGCCATACGAGGAAACCTTGAAGGTTACACAAGTACGGTATCAAAATACCAGTGTTACATATGCACGAGGCGAAGATAAATCGGATAATTTTATCCGAGACTTTTTCAAAGAAAAGTTGAATATGGAATGGGAATCTGTTTGGACAACGGATTATAGTTCTTATTTTACGAAACTTAACCTGGATATTGCAGGCAACGATTTGCCGGATGTTTTTATGGTGGATGGTGCTCAACTGCAAACTTTGATTGAAAATGATCAAATTGAAGATTTGACGGATTATTACGATTATTATGCTTCCGATCGTTTGAAAGAAAATATTGAATACGGAGATAAAATGTTGTTAGACTTTCCTACTCATGAGGGAAAGCTGTATGGTGTTCCGTTAACTTCCTCTTATGCAGGTAACACCGGTTTTATGTGGATTCGTACTGATTGGATGAAAAAATTGGGTCTATCAGCACCTACAACGTATCAGGAGCTATGCCAATATATTGATACTTTGAAAAAGAGCGGCTTGTGTGCCAATAACAGTTCGGGATTCTCTTTTTTAGGCGCCGGTTCGGTTTCTTTTGATTCGATTTCGCAAATGTACGGTGCCTATTATGATTACTTCGTCAAGGATGAATCTACTAATAAACTAACTTATTCTGGTGTTACCGATAATATGAAGAATGCGCTTAAGGCAATGCAAGATATGTTCAAGGCTGGTTTGATTGACTCCGACTGGGCTGCAAAAGGCTCTACGGAAGAAGAAATGATTTCTGTAGGTCAATATGGCATTGTGTTCGGTCAGTATTACTATCCGGGGTTGCTTTCCGGTAGCTTGCTGAATGATCCTAATGCGGATTGGGAAGCCTTTCCTCTTCCTTCCTTAAATGCTGACAACAAAGCAAGACCAAAGGGCACCGATTATGTTAATGGGTATGTGGTGGTGCGAAAAGGGTATGAGCATCCGGAAGCTTTGCTGAAATCCATGAATCTGTGGGCAGAGCTGTGGACAGATGGTGGCGAGTACAATGGATGGCTTGCGGAACGTATGACTACTGATCATAAAACAGTAAAGCTGATTGGAGAGTATGCGCTTCCGTACCAGTTTGACGGCGTTCTGACGTTTAACAGCATCGGCAAAAGCATTCGTGAGGTGCTTTCTTCTGCTAATCCGGAGACAGAAATTAATAATCATGTATATTCCAAGATGACCTTTAATTATATTAATGATTATCTGAAAGATCCTAAAAATACTGCCAATATTTCCGGTGAAGGCTGGAAGCTGTATAAGATATACACATCTGCTGCACCGGTGATGGATCAGTATATGGGTAATTTAAAATTTAATGAATATCATGGCATGTTATCGGAAGATTCTGCTTTCAACAAGGTTACGCTGGACAAGATGATGGTGGAATGCTATACGAACATTATTATGGGAGATTCTATTGATACCTTTGATGCCTTTGTAAAAGAATGGTACAAAGAGGGCGGTCAGACAATGTTGGATGAGGTCAATCAGTGGTATTCCAGTCAATCGTAAAGCGAGGTTTCTTGAATGCAAGTCAAAGGTAATACTTCCGTTTGGAAGCGAATCAAAAAATCCCGTCAATTGTACTTGATTATGTTGCCGGCGTTTTTAGCTACCCTGCTGTTTAGTTACGTACCCATGTACGGTATTGTTTTGGCTTTTCAGAAATATAATCCTACGAAGAGTATGTTCAATCAGCATTGGGTAGGATTTCGGTATTTTGAGAAGCTGTTTGGGATGGCGGATTTTTACCAAATTCTTGGCAATACACTGGAGATTGCCTTGCTGAAGATTGTCACGCTGCTGTTTTTTTCACTCCTGTTGGCACTTTTGCTAAACGAGTTGAAAAACCGATATCTGCGCAGCGCGGCACAGTCACTGATGATTTTTCCGCATTTTTTGTCTTGGATCATTTTGGGAGGTTTAGTAAAATCTGTGTTTGCCAAATATGGAATTGTCAACCAGCTTTTGTTGAGCCTCGGCATGTCTGAACCCATTTACTTTATGGGAAATGATATATGGTTTCGTGTCATTTTGGTGGTTAGCAATTTGTGGCAGGAGGCAGGTTTTTCTGCGATCCTTTACAGTGCTGCGATTTCCGGTGTGGATGTTTCACTATATGAAGCGGCAAAGATTGACGGTGCGAATCGTTTACAGCAGACATGGCATATTACGTTGAAAAGCATTATGCCCTTTGTTGTTTTGTTAGTAATCCTGAATATGGGAAATATCCTGAATGCGGGATTTGATCAGGTTTTTAATTTATATAACGGCGTGGTGATGGAATCGTCTGATATTATTGATACCTATGTCTATCGTGTTGGCTTGATGGGCGCTCAGTATTCCTTTGGTACAACGGTCGGCCTCTTTAAATCGGTTATTTCTTGTGTTTTGATTGGTTTTTCTTACTGGATTGCTGATAAAAAACTGAAATATCGAGTGTTTTAGGAGGGTGAACGGTATGAAAAAAAACAGAATCAAGGATTCCATCTCCTATCGTGTTTTCAGTGTGGTTAACGGCTGTTTTCTGACTCTGTTGGCGCTGTTGTGTGTTATTCCCTTTGTTCATATACTGGCAGTTTCTTTTAGCGATGCCGCTTCCACTGCCGCCAATTCTGTAGGTTTGCTTCCGGTGGGATTTCATCTGGATGCCTTCCAGACGGTATTGACCGATGTTACTGTGTATCGAGCATTCGGCATTACTTTATTGCGTATGGTGTTGGGGACGGCTTGGAGCATGTTGCTTACTATATCGGCTGCATATCCTCTGTCATTTTCCAAAAAAGATTTCTTTGGGAGGCAGTTCTTTGTTGTCATATTCTTCGTCTCGATGTTGTTTAGCGGAGGTATCATTCCTTACTATATTCTGATTAAGGATTTGGGACTGGTTAACACTATTGGAGCGTTGGTACTCGGCGGAGTGCCGGTAGGTAATATGATTATTCTGATGAATTTCTTTCGAATGCTGCCGTCAGCCGTGTTAGAATCAGCTTTTTTAGATGGTGCTTCGCATTTCCAAGTTCTGATTAAAATTTATCTGCCGATGTCAAAGCCGTCTATTGCTACGCTGTCTTTGCTGTGCTTGGTGGGACATTGGAACGATTGGTTTAGTGGACTCATCTATATGAAAGATATGGATATGTACCCCTTGCAAACCTATATCTACAATGCGTTGCAAAAGACAGGTACATACACCGACGCAGTGACAGGAATCGCCGGTGCACCTAGACAGGCGATAAATGCTGCGTTGATTGTATTGTCTATTATTCCGGTTATCGTGGTTTTTCCTTTGTTACAGCGACATATTAAGGATGGCATGGTGTTGGGAGCAGTAAAAGAATAATTATAATAGGAGTAAAGTATGAAAATACAATTAAAAAAAGGCTGGGGTGTCATTCAGGACATTCATGAGCTTGGTGAGTTTTATCAGATGTATAAAGCGGATTTTGATCCTTTAATGTTTGGATTGCCAAAAATGACAGCTACACCGCCCTGGCAGCCAATTGATCGTCTGGAACACTTGCAGCTTACGCTGGCGGATAATCCTTATTATGGATTCGGTATGCGGCAGTTCAATGAACATCCTTGGTGGTATCGGAATATCTTTGATATGCCCAATCGGGATGAATATGCAGTATTGACCTTTAAAGGTGTAGATTACTTTGCTGATGTGTGGCTAAATGAAACCTATCTGGGAAGTCACGAGGGTTATCAAAATCCGTTTACCTTTGAGGTCGGGCACTTACTGAAAGACAAAGACAATCTGTTGGTTGTTAAAGTGCGTGCGCCGTGGGAAAATAACATTATGCCCGGTCTGGCTAATGATCGTTTTTTACATTTGATTCGTGATCAGATGAAGGGGACTTATGAACATTCGGACACCTTCATTCCCCGTGATGTGAACCCGATAGGTATTTGGAATGATGTGGAAATGGAAACGTATAGTGGTTTCCGGCTGGCACAGACTCCATCCGTAGTCAGCACATTGAATGAGGATTTCAGTCATGCGGATGTAAAGGCAGAATATAAGATTATCAGCCACCGAAACATCAGTGTAGATTATCGTCTTAGTATTCGTTTGCTGGGAGAGCCACAGGTCTGTGATGAAAAAACCGGCACGATTGAATTAAAAGAGGGCACTACATTGCTTAGTGAACTGCTTATGGTGGAAAATCCCAAGTTGTGGACGGTTTGGGATTGGGGATACCCATATCGGTATACTGTCACTTTGACGATCGAGATTGACGGGAAATCGTTATTGAAATCTGAGCAGAATATTGGCATTCGAAAAATTGATCTGGTCCGTACACCAGACGAAATGTACTATATCTTAAACGGAGAAAAAATCTATTTACGCGGAGCGACATATTTTCCGGATACATATATTTCTGCCAATTCTCCTGCTTTGTATCATCGTGATATTACTAATGCCAAGGCTTGCGGGTTGAATACTTGGCGCATTCATGTGCATGTAGAAAAAGATTGCTTTTATGATATGTGTGATGAAGCCGGCATTTTGCTGATGCAAGATTCTGATTTCAATTGGACTCATCCTACCACAGAAGAATGGACGGAGCGTGCATTGAAAATTTTCGGTGATACGGTCATTCGGCTGAAAAATCATCCTTGCATTTTCTCTTGGGTGTTGTTAAATGAAGCTCGACAGGATAGTTATATCACAGAGCGTCCTGGTCCTCAGATGATGGAACTTATTGCGCAATTGGACCCGCAGCGCCCCTATATTCTAAATTCTTGGGCCGCCAACGATCTTTATAGCGGTGACAGCCATAATTACGAAGGCTCTCTTCATGGAATACATACTCACTATACCAATATTTTTGATTGGCAAGAAAAATTCAACACTGAATTCGGTATGGATGCACCTCCGGTATATTCCACCTTGCGGGATGACCCGGAAATTATTCAGATTCTCGGCAAAGTAAATGATGGTGTTGATCGTATCCACGAGTATCAGTACAGATACATTAAATATTTTATTGAGCATTATCGTTTGCATAAGTTTAGCCCTTGCGGCGGACATTATCAATTTTTATTTACCGATGTAGCTCCTACCAGTCACTTTGGCGTATATGATCGTCGGGGAGTCCCAAAACTGGGACAGAAAGCGATGGCTGAAAGTAATCAACCAATTGCTGTGATTATGGAAGCAAAACGGTATGAACCGGTGTCTATTCATTTAGTGAATGATACGCTGAAGTCTTTGGGTAAGGTGTCGGTTCGCTGTTTGGTGACCGACGAATCGCTCAACACAGTTCACGAAGCTTGTTATGAGGTTGAAGCGCCGAAAAACTGTAATATTCGTGTGTCAGATCTTCATTTTGCTGTGGAAAAAGAGAAAGAGTATACAGTTCGGCTGACGGTGACCTCAAAAGAGGGAGAACTGATTACTGAAAATCTATATGTAAAAGCTTTTAATCATCCAGAGCATGTTCCGGGACACCCATACCAGATGCATCACGGTTTGGCATTGCGCGCATACTGGGCATGGCTCGAAGATGAAAAATAATATTAGGAGGATCAAACAATGCAAATTCTAAGCAAAAAAATCATATCTTTTTTGATGGCTGTTATGATGTTATCGATGATGTTCATATCGATGCAGGCAAGTGCTTCTGTGGTTGTTAAGTCTCTTACCACAGATATTACCTTGGCAGGAGAAGCTAATGTCCCTGATTCTACCATTTCCATGCCCGGCGGGTGGGCTGGTATGAGAATTACAGTAGGTGAGAAGGATTTGGTGGTTACTCACTTGGGACGTATTTACGCACAAGGCAGCAATGCTACCCATAACTTCTTTATTGCCAATCTGGATGGCTCTATTGTGAAAGATGGTATTCAAAGCGTAGCCAATGCTGATGCACCGATAGATCAGTTTCTGTATGCGGAGATTCCCGGTAAAGTGACTTTACAGGCGAACGCTTCTTATTATATTATGTCTGACTACTGGGGAGCTACCGACAAATTTTATGCAGGTTCTACTGCCGTCACAACTGATGCAGCCAGCATTGACGGTATTGTAATTTTAGGAGCAACCTATGATTTTCATGCCGCTGCCGGAATTGGCTGGGGTCCATTGGACTTGAAATATGAAGAAGAGGAATCTGCAACAGATACTACTTCTACTGTTTCTACCACCGATTCTTCTACCACTTCCGTCCTGGATCCTTCTACTCCTTCCGTTACAGATCCTTCTACTATTTCCACAGCAACATCTTCTGCTACAAATAAAGTTGTAAAAGAATCCATTGTTGATTTCACGAAATCTGTCACGGTGGGTGGCGAGGGTAACGTGGCCGGCTCTAATGTAAAAATGCCTGCAGGTTGGGCCGGTATGCGTATCACGATTGGAGATAAAGATGTGAAAGTCACTTCGTTGGGCAGATGGCATACTCCAGAAAGTGCGGCAGAACATAACTTCTTGATTGCTACTGTTGATGGCGAATTAGTGCTGGATTATGGTAAGGCAATTGCAAAAGCAAAAACCGGGGTCAAAGATGGTTTTGTTTACGGCGACATTGAAGGCGGTATTGTGTTAAAAGCTAATACAACTTACTATATTGTTTCTGACTATTGGGGAGAAACTGATAAATTTTATTCTGCTTCCCAACAAGTGACTACCGATGTTGCTACTTTGGATGGTATTGTAATTTTGAATGCTTCCAACGAGTATGATTTTTATGAGGCTGCCGGCACTGGCTGGGGTCCATTGACCTTCCGATATGTCGTGGAAATTCCTGTTACCGGAGACAATAGTAACTGGATGATTGCGGTTGTTGTGATATTGCTATCGGCTATTGCTGTCGCTACACTGGGATTTTACAGCAAAAAGGTATTTGATCGTTAAGTTTAGAGAAAACAAGGAGAATCTATATGAAACGTTTTATAAAAATTTCGGCACTGATGCTGGTTATGACAATGGCTTTCGCAGTAACGATGTTGTCAGCATCTGCTGCCAAACCGGGTAAAAGTGGAATTGTAAACATCGAGCTGAAAGGTGAAAAAAATGTTGAGGGAGATACATCGCCCATCGAAGTTGGATGGGCAGGGGCGGCTATCAAGATAGGAAGCAAAGATATTACGGTTACGGGTGTCGGTAGAATGTTTTTCTCGGCAGCCAATATCAATCATGCGTTTTTGATTACTGACTCGGAAGGGGCTTTGGTGCTTTCAGGCGTCACTGTGCAGGGATACGAGGATTCGGTTGACGGAAATTTCGAATATGCTTATTTGGAAAAATCGGAATATGTTACATTGAAAGCAGGAAATACTTATTATCTCTGCTCTGATTTTTATGGTCCGATGGATAAGTTTTATGAAGCGTCCACAGTTACTACCACAGGAGATTTCGAATTTATCGGTAAAGTTAATCTGAAATCAGATGGTTCTTGGGCATATGCAGAGGCAAAAGGTATTGACTATCTGCCGGTTGACATTTTATACATGATAGATGGTGAGGCTGAGACAACCACGAGCACCACTATCTCCGAAAACAACGAGACTGATAAGACGGAATTGTCCTCGACGAATAAGACAGATACATCTGAGAATGCCGGTTCACAGTTTCCGATTATTCCAGTAGCGGTTGGTGTTGCTACAGTGATTGTTGTGGCGGTTGCTGTCGTTGTTTTGGTTTCAAAGAAGAAAAAGAAAACAGAATAATTGTAAACGTCAAACACGATCGTGAGAGGAATCTTGCGGTCGTGTAGGTTTTGAAACAAGTTTTCTCTCTTTGATATTGAAAATTTTCATAATATCTGAAGAAAAGATTCGGA
>CAUHFD010000019.1 GCA_959605275.1 uncultured Eubacteriales bacterium
CGTAAGAAGGGTTTATTATCAAAAAGTTTGTATCAGATTTAAAACGAGAATTTGCTGGTTATAATGGCAGAAAATTTTCCAAGGATCTCATGGCAGGATTAACCGTTGCGGCGGTCGCGCTGCCGCTGGCACTAGCATTTGGCGTAAGTTCCGGCGCAGATGCGGCATCGGGATTGATTACTGCTATTGTAGCCGGTATTTTTATCGGCTTGTTATCCGGTGCTTCCTATCAGATTTCGGGACCGACCGGCGCAATGTCTGCAATTTTGATCACTTTATCGGCAAAATACGGAATGCAAGGCGTGTTGACTGCCGGTCTGCTTTCCGGTGTTTTATTGTTGATCATGGCCGCTTTAAAGATTGGTAAGTTGGTTTCTTATATTCCGGCGCCGGTGATTACCGGTTTTACTTCCGGCATTGCAATCATCATTGCTTTGGGACAGATCGACAATTTTTTCGGAACAGTATCCAAAGGAGAAAACGCGATTGCCAAATTAGTCTCATATGGTAGTTTCGACTTTTCGCCAAACTGGTGGGCGGTAGGGTTTGGCTTGCTTGTTGTTTTGATTATGGTGGTTTATCCGAAAAAGCTTTCGACATATTTTCCATCTTCCTTGGCAGCTATCATTATTGCGGTGATCGCTAATTTTATTTTAAACCCGGATGCTGCCGCTTCCAATGTGACAGAGGTAGGTGCGATACCGCAAAAGTTGATTACCGATCAGAGCTTGTTATTAAACGGAATCGATCTTGCACATATTACCGATTTGTTGATGCCAGCGTTGTCCATTGCGGTATTGGGAATGATCGAGAGCCTTTTATGTGGTGCTGCCGCAGGCAAAATGAAGGGTGAAAAGATGGATTCTACCCGCGAATTGGTGGCACAAGGTATCGGAAATATTCTCATTCCGCTGTTTGGCGGCGTTCCGGCTACTGCCGCGATCGCCCGTACATCGGTGGTTATCAAAAGCGGCGGACAAACGCGGCTTGCCAGTGTATTTCATTCGATCACCTTGATTTTATCGATGTTTTTACTGGGCGGCGTAATGTCAAGAATCCCATTGTCTGCACTGGCAGGCGTATTAATGGTTACGGCATTTCGGATGAATGAATGGGCGGTCATCAAGCAGTTGTTTCAAAAAAAGCTCAAGCATTCCATTTTACAGTTTGTGATTACCATGATCGCGACCGTTGTTTTTGATTTAACGATTGCAATTGTAATCGGCGTTGTGGCAGCAATGCTGATATTTGTTTTAAAAAGTTGTGAACTGAAAATCGCACTGAGTGATATTGATGAGAAAAAACTGGGGAACACCGCTGAGAGCATACACCATAACATTAAAATGGTATATCTGACCGGACCGTTGTTTTTCGGCACGCAGGAGCAATTGACAAAAGCGTTGCAGGATGTCGGCAAATTAAAGGGAATTATTTTTTCTATGCGTGGCGTGCCGTCGATTGATGACAGCGCAATTAACGAGTTGGATGAATTGTTGCAGGAATTTCGGGCGCAAGGCACGGCGGTATTGTTTTGTGGCGTTCAACCCCAGGTACTGCATACGATGGAAAGAGCCGGCTTTACCGAAAAAGTGGGACAGGATTGTTTCCTTTGGGACGCGGTTACTGCGATACAGAAGCTGGATCAGGATTTAAACATCATTCCGACACCGGTTACATCAGCACAATAAATAATAGCATGCAATACACGGAGCAAGGAATGATTATTTCTTGCTCTTTTTCTTTTTATTTGGTATAATACTTCTAAACGTATATCAGAAGATGTTTTAAAAAAAGTTGTTTATGCTTGGCATTAAAATATTCGGAAAGGACAAGGCTGCATGATTTATACTAAAATCTGATTAAAGCTTTCAATCAGATTTTAGTATTAGCAGTCATCCGGTAATATGATAGAACAGGAATTGTTTTCACAGCAAAAAGCGTATTTTGATTCCGGAGAAACATTAGATATCAATAAACGAATCATCAGCCTGCTACAATTAAAGCAGGCTGTTCAGTCACATGAGCAAGACGTTTTATCAGCGCTGAAAGCGGATTTTTCCAAATGTCCGTTTGATACTTATACCACCGAGTTACTTATGGTATTAAACGAGATAGACAGTTTTGTGAATCATTTGGAAAAGTGGAGCAAGCCTAAACGTATTTCTGCTGGAATTTTTAATTTCCCATCGCGCGGACGTATTTATCATCAGCCGTTCGGTGTTGCATTGATTATTGCTCCGTGGAACTACCCGTTTATGTTGGCAATGTCACCGCTTGTAGGCGCTATTGCCGCGGGTAATTGTGTGACTCTGAAGCCGTCTTCACAAACTCCGCATACTGCTGAAGTGATTCGAATGATCGTCAGCGAGGTATTTCTGCCGGATCATGCGCAGGTCATGCTTGGCGGACATCAAACCAGCGATACGCTGCTAGAATTGCCGTATGATTTCATATTTTTTACGGGAAGTCCGAAAGTCGGTAAGAAGGTTATGGCAAAAGCCGCAGAACATCTAACACCAGTTGTACTGGAATTGGGCGGAAAGTCGCCCTGTATTGTAGATAAGACAGCGAATCTGCAGCAAGCAGCCAAAAGAATTGTTTGGGGAAAGTTTGTGAATGCAGGGCAGACTTGTGTGGCACCTGATTATTTGCTTATAGATAAAGTGGTGAAAGACGAGCTGCTCACGCATATGAAACAATATATCAGAGATTTTTATTATACCAAGGATGAATGTTTGTCCAAAGATTTTCCGCAGATTATCAGTCAAAGGCATTTTGATCGTTTGGTTGCCTTATTTGATAGCGGAACAGTGATTTGCGGCGGAGCGGCGGATTTACAAACACGAAAAATAGAGCCAACCATATTGGTAAACGTGCCGTTTGACAGCGCAGTAATGCAGGAGGAAATTTTCGGTCCTGTGTTGCCGGTGATAGAATTTTCTGATTTGACGGAAGTCATCAGCCGGATCAACAGCAAGCCGAAGCCGCTTGCTTTATATTATTTCAGTACGGACAGGAAAAACATAAAAAAGGTTTTGGAAAGGACTTCGTCCGGAGGAGGCTGCATTAACGATACGATTATGCATGTTTCTTCGGAAAAGCTTCCGTTCGGCGGAGTAGGCAACAGCGGAATGGGAATTTATCACGGGAAGTATTCTTTCGATACCTTTTCTAATATAAGAAGTATTCTTCACAAATCATCAAAATGGGAAATCAACTTAAAATATCCTCCTCATACCGAAGATAAAATTTTAAAATTAAAAAAATTACTGCATTGACGCAATTCGTTGAAGGGAATGACAATAATGATACAGCTTATTATTCGGACGTTCATTAAAAATTATAAAGATGTGGAAAATCATCATGTCCGGGAAGCATACGGAAAACTTGCCGGTGTTGTGGGAATTATTTCCAATATTATCTTGTTTATCATTAAATTTACGGTCGGTATTCTGTTTAAGAGTATTTCCGTGACAGCAGATGCTGTTAACAACTTATCGGACGCCGGTTCCTCCATTATTACGCTGATTGGATTTAAATTGTCAGGAAAGCCGGCAGATGCCAAACATCCGTACGGTCATGCCAGAATGGAGTATATTACCGGATTGGCAGTATCTTTTATCATTATTCTGTTAGGTGTTCAACTGATCCAAACTTCCTTTGATAAGGTTTTGCATCCGGAGGAATCGGTGTTCAGCTATTTGACGATTACCGTTTTGATTATTTCTATTTTAATGAAATTATGGCAGGGAATGTTCAATAAAAAGGTCGGTAAAACAATCCATTCCACTGCGCTGGAAGCTACGGCAACCGACAGTATTAATGACGTCGTTGCGACATCTGCTGTTTTGTTAAGCACCATTATCGCCAAATGGACAGGCGTGAATTTGGATGGCTATATGGGTATTCTTGTGGCGGTATTTATTTTGGTTTCCGGAGTGAAAATGATCGGAGAGACCATTAATCCGCTATTAGGGATGGCGCCCGATCAGGAAATGGTAGATCAGATTTACAAGAAAATAATGAGCTATGACACGGTGCTTGGCATTCATGATCTGGTGGTGCACAATTACGGACCGCAGCGGTGCTTTGCTTCGGTACACGTTGAGGTGCCTGCCAGTCAGGATATTTTAATCAGCCATGATATCATTGACAATATTGAACGGGACTTTGCGAGGGATATGGATATCCATCTTGTCGTTCATCTCGATCCGATTGTGACTGATGATGAAACGACGAATTTGTTAAAAGCACAGGTAAAGCATATCGTGAAAGACATTTCTCCGGATTTATCTATCCATGATTTTCGCGCAGTGGTCGGTGTTTCCCATACAAATTTGATCTTTGATGTATGTGTTCCGTTTTCCGTTAAGATGAGCGATGCGGAAATTACAGGACTTATTTCCCGAAAAGTAAAGGAAATCAATCCTACTTATTATACTGTGATTGTGGTGGACCGGAGTTACACCGGATCCGCACAATAAAAATGAATTGTTTATATTTCGTTCTTGTAATATACATAGAACTGTCGTATAATTATAACATAATGGACTTTTTAAAAAATTTCTTCAGAGGCGGAATGTTGCTTTGCAAGCAGTTCATACTGTCCTATTGATGCGATGAAAGATTAAAGAAGGGTTGTCTGAAAAAAGATGAAAGAAAAGTCAATTTTTAAGATGATATTATCCTCGTACGGAAATATGCTGTTAGGCGGTATCCTGTGCTTTTTTGTTGCAGTTTCTTTATCTATGCTGAATTTTTTACCCATGGCATTGATTAATATTTTATTGTTTATCTTTTTAATTCCTCTTTATTCCATGCTGATTTATTCTCCGATTTGGACAGAAGCAGACCGAAATCGAAATATGGTTCAATTCGGTCATTTAGAAGAAGATAAATTCAAAGGTTTAAAAATCGGTATCTTTTTAATTATTCCTTATCTCATTGCCAATCTCATTCTTACCTTGTCTTGGTGTAAGGTAATACCGGATATTTATCCGATTTATAAAATATTTAATTCTCACCTTTGGCCGCTGATGAATATTCTTAATTTTAACGCCAGTGTAGGAAAAATGAATATCTTTTCGATCATTATATGTTGGCTGACCTCTTTTTATCCGTTAATTGTATCAGTGGTTGCTTATTTCCTGGGCTTTAAGGGAATTTCCGTCAGTGAAAAACTGATTTACAAAAACAAACCCCGCAAAAAAAGAAGATATTAATACTGTTTGTCATCAAACAGCAAATGAAAGCAAATAACCTCCTGTAAGATGAGTGCGCAGGAGGTTATTCATTTTATCATTTGTTGTTGTGAATCTATACAGCTCATTAGGTTAGTTTAAGCTAACACAATGAGCAAACTGCTGAAAATATAGTTGATCTTCACATTTTCCAACAGAACTATTGACAAAAGAACTTATATGAAGTACCATATATATAGTTAGTAAAAACTAACTATATATTTTTAATTGAAAGTTAGTTTACACTAACTTTCAATTAAAATCAGTTCGTGAAACAGTTAAAAGGTTCCGCTCCACAGTAATGTTTCGTGTGCTTTCGATGGCGAACTTACTTAATTGGAGTGCAACGGTTAACACAGACATAGGAGGCAGTTCCGGAAAGGAATGGTTATAAAAATGTTTGCTTGGATTTCTGAAAATATAGCGACTATTATTGTTAGTGCGATTTTGATTTTTGCAGTAGTTCTTGTGATCGTGTACATGATTAGAAATAAGAGAAAAGGTCGTTCTTCTTGCGGATGCGGATGCAGCGGCTGTTCTATGAGCGGCAGTTGTCATAAAAAATAACGAAAAGGGAGGCACGAGAGCATCTCTCGTGCTCCTTTATTTTAATACCACATTGTCCAATTCTATTGTGGTTGATTCTGATATTTTTATTGGAAGAAAACGAAAAGCGCGGACAAAACAAAATGTTAAAAGGCGGTAAAACCTATGATGATCAATAAACGCTTGATCGGTATG
Organism: uncultured Eubacteriales bacterium; assembly: GCA_959605275.1. Lineage (GTDB taxonomy): Bacteria > Bacillota > Clostridia > Oscillospirales > Ruminococcaceae > HGM13222. Next base: position 5,982 of record CAUHFD010000019.1, read on the forward strand.
GTCAGCGAAAGTAAAAAATATATAGCAGGTAATGTTGTTTTGCAATGGATTTCCCTTGTTGCTAATATCACATTGATGTTCAGTATTGCTGTATTACTGCAAAATCTGTTCATTAAAACGGCACAAACAAAAGACTTTGTTGCGATGGCGGTCATTGCTTTGATGGCTGTTTCTATTCGTTTTTTTTGTACTGCGGGAGCGGTCAGAATGGGATATCTTTCTTCCAAGACGGTAAAAAGAAAATTGCGTAGCATGATTTATGAAAAGTTACTTCGGCTGGGTACATCCTATCATGAGCAGGTAAAAACTTCGGAATTGGTGCAGGTGACGGTGGAAGGGGTGGATCAGTTGGAAACCTATTTCGGCGCTTATTTGCCTCAGTTTTTCTATGCGATGCTTGCGCCGCTGACTCTGTTCCTCGTACTGAGCTTTATCAATTTTCCGGCAGCACTGGTACTGCTTATCTGTGTGCCGTTGATTCCGATTGCTATTGCTGCGGTACAGACGTGGGCAAAGAAACTACTTGCAAAATATTGGGGGCAATACACGGCGTTAGGCGATACATTTCTTGAAAATTTACAGGGTCTTACTACCCTTAAAATTTATCAGGCGGATGGATTTAAGAATGAGGAAATGAACCGTGAATCCGAAAGATTTCGTAAGATTACCATGAAAGTATTGACAATGCAGCTCAATTCTATTTCAATCATGGATTTGATTGCATATGGAGGTGCGGCGCTTGGCGTTGTTATGGCGACCACACAATATAGTATGGGAAGAGTTTCACTTGCGGGATGCCTGCTGATTATTCTTTTATCGGCGGACTTCTTTATTCCTATGCGGCAGCTTGGCAGTTTTTTTCATATTGCAATGAATGGTATGGCGGCAAGCGATAAGATTTTTCATCTGCTCGATTTGCCGGAAAAACAGCAGACTAACTATGTTGAGTGCCCTGATGAATACAGTATTCGTTGTTCCGGGCTGAGATTTTTTTATGAGGCGGAACGCGAGATTTTGCATGGTGTCGATCTTGCTTTCCCACAGGGCAGTTTTACTGCTCTTGTGGGTGAAAGCGGATGCGGCAAGTCTACTGTTGCGGCTATTTTGACAGGTAAAAGCACAAACTACACCGGGTCGGCAATGATTGGCGGAACGGAAATAAAAAGCATTTCAGAAGATGATTTGATGAAAAACATAACTTATATTGGGCATGACAGTTATTTATTTCATGCGACGGTGCGGGAAAATCTGTTGATGGGCAAGCAGGAGGCATCAGATGAAGAACTCTGGGCGGTTCTGGACCGTGTTAATCTTGCTGATTTCTTAAAAAGCGAAAACGGGCTGAATACTTTGCTTACTGAGCGTGCATCCAATCTTTCGGGCGGACAACGGCAGAGATTGGCATTAGCGCGGGCACTACTACATGACAGTCCGGTTTATATTTTTGACGAAGCAACTTCCAATATTGATGTAGAGAGTGAAAATGATATTATGGCGCAGGTTTACGCATTGGCAGGAATTAAGACGGTCATTCTGATTTCTCACCGGCTTGCTAATGTGGTACAGGCGGAACATATTTATGTATTAGACGGCGGCAGCATAGCGGAGAACGGAACGCATGATGAGCTGTTGGCACGGAATCAAAAATATGCAAAATTATGGAAAATGCAGCAAAATCTCGAACATTACGGTACGGAGTGTGTATAGGTATGAAAAGTCGAAGCAATCTTAATATTATGGTGAGCTTGGTCAGACTGGTGGCGCCGTTGACCGGATTTATGATTCTTGCTGTTCTGATGGGGCTAATCGGACATTTGTGTGCCGCTTTTATTACTATTTTCGGAGGATATGGAGTACTCAGCTTGATTGACGATCATGCATCGCTTAGCTTGACGGCAGTTTTTACAGGTGTCGGGGTGTTTGCATTGCTTCGGGGTATTTTGCGGTATGCAGAGCAAGCGTGTAATCACTTTATTGCTTTTAAATTACTGGCGTTGATTCGCAATCAGGTGTTTCTGGCACTGAGACGGCTTTGTCCTGCAAAATTGGACGGACGGGGAAAAGGAGATTTAATTTCGATCATCACTTCTGATATTGAACTGTTGGAAGTGTTTTATGCACATACCATTTCGCCGGCAGCAATCGCTTTGCTGTTTACGATTATCATGGGTCTGTTTATCGGCAGTTATCATTGGTTGTTGGGATTGCTTGCGTTGACGGCTTATCTTGTGGTGGGAATTGTGATCCCGATGGTTACCTCCGGTTTTAGCGGTGACCACGGCATACAGTTTCGGACGAAGTCAGGGGATTTAAGCAGCTTTATATTGGACAGCCTGCGCGGGCTTTCGGAAACACTGCAATACGGACAAGGGGAAAATCGTCTTGCTGAGATGCAGAAAAGGACGGATATGCTTTCTGAGAATGAAGCACAGATGAAGCATGTTTCCGGACGAAATATGGCGGCTACTAATACGATTATTTTACTTTTTGATCTTATCATGCTATTTATTTCAGCCTGGCTGTATCAAAACGGTTCGGTTGAATTTGACGGTGTATTGATTCCGACAATTGCTTTGATGAGTTCGTTCGGTCCTGTGGTAGCATTGGCGAATCTGGGCAGTACTTTACAGAATACTTTTGCAGCCGGAAATCGTGTGCTGAATATTCTGGAAGAAATGCCGGCAGTGAAAGAGGTGACCGATCAGAAAGAAATCATTTTTGACGGAGCTTTGGTGAAAAATGTTACCTTTTCTTACGATACAGAAAATATTCTCTCCGATGTATCGGTGCAAGTTCCGGAGCGTTCGGTGGTTGGCATCATCGGGAGAAGCGGCAGCGGAAAATCTACGCTGCTTAAACTATTTATGCGATTTTGGGATGTACAGCAGGGCAGCGTGAAGCTTTCCGGTACACCGATTGATGAAATTAATACGGTGAATTTGCGGGACATGGAAAGTTTTATGACGCAGGAAACACATCTGTTCCATGATAGTATCGCAAACAATCTGCGAATTGCAAAACTGGATGCAACACAGGAGCAGATAGAGGAAGCTTGCCGGAAAGCATCGGTGCATGAGTTTATCCTGAGCTTGCCAAAAGGCTATGATACACCGGTGGGAGAGTTGGGAGATACACTTTCAGGAGGCGAACGGCAGCGAATCGGGTTGGCAAGAGCTTTTTTACATGACGCACCGTTCATGCTTCTGGATGAACCGACCAGCAATTTGGACAGTTTAAATGAGGCGGTTATTCTGAAATCACTTCGGGAAGAACGCAATGGCAAGACGGTGGTGCTCGTTTCTCATCGGGTATCTACGATGCAGATTGCGGATGCGGTTTATTCCGTAGAACATGGGAGAGTGAGTTGATGAAGCACATACAGGATAAGCGAGAGCATGAAAAGAAAATAGTTTCTGACATGATTGCACTTTACTGCCGAAAAAAACACCATCAAAAGAATAGGTTATGTACCGAATGTGCGATGCTGAAGGAGTATGCGGAAAAGAGAAGTGATCAATGTCCGTTTATGGAAACAAAGACATTTTGCTCCAATTGCAAAGTGCATTGCTACAAAACGGAGATGCGTGAAAAGATCCGCCGGGTTATGCGTTTTTCCGGACCTCGAATGCTTGTTTATCATCCTGTTGCGGCGGTACGCCATCTTCTTGAAAGCAGAAAAGAAAAACGGAGGTTGCGTGAGAATGAAGTTTAAAAAGGTTTTATTTGTTGTATTGGGATGTATTGGTGTCGGTCTTGGCGCGGTCGGTGCCGTATTGCCTCTGGTACCGTCATTCCCGTTTTTGCTGCTGGCAGCTTTCAGCTTTGCTAAAAGCTCTGAGCGGTTACATCACTGGTTTATCAGTACGCGGCTGTATAAAAATAATCTTGAAAGTTATATGAAAGGAAAGGGTATGACACAGAAAACCAAAATTCGCGTTATGCTGACGGTAACAGTGCTGATGTCTATCGGATTTTTGATGATGAGCCGTGTCCCGATTGGCAGAATAATTTTGGTTTGCGTTTGGGTATTTCATATTCTTTATTTTATTTTTGGTGTAAAAACGCTGAAGTCAGAGCAAATAACTGAAAAAGCCAACTCAATCGGCGAAAATTTACCTGCTTATAGTGTTTGCAGAAAAATCAAAGTAGAGGGTATGCAATGCGAAAACTGCGCGAAACGTTTGGAATGCGCTTTTAATGAGACCGGTTATATGAAAGCAAAGGTGGATTACGCAACCAAAACAGCTACCGTTTATCTGGAAAAAGCGATGAATAATGTTTCATTGATTCAAATTGTAAATCGTGCAGGATACATAGCTGAACAAATTTGGGAATCTGCCACATAGAAGTGGTGTCACAAAGTTTTTTGTACAACGGTTAGCGCTTGCTAATTAATGTTCGCTGAACAATTCATAAACAACGGCAAGGTGCACGATTTTTATCATTTTTCTTAACATGATCATAGGAGAAGAATACCGGCAATCCGAATTTTAATGTACTTTCTTAAGATGTTCGGGATAAATGTCTTGACAATCTCCTGACAAATGATTAGAATAAAAAGGAATGATTACAGTGTATGTGTCGTAGCATACTGAAATGGGAATACGGTGCGAATCCGTAACAGTCACGCTGCTGTGTGGTGGACGAAAGCCGACGATGCCACTGGAGAGGACTCTCTGGGAAGGCGAGCGAGTAGGTGGAAGCCGAGTCAGAATATCTGCTGTAATTGACAGATAAAGGGCATCCTTTCGGCAGAAAAGGACATCTGTATCTCGGATATGTGTCTATTGAAAAACAGGACTCCTTTGCCGTATGATCTTTTCGTACGGTTTTTTCATTCTTGTTTATCATCACTTGTATTTACGAGTAAACAGATATTTTTCGGATTGTCGGGGGACAATCCGTTTTTTGTTTGACAGAGAAGAAACAGGATATAGGAGAAAACGGCATGATAATTTTGATCATCGGCGGCTCTGCCAGCGGAAAATCAGAATTTGCAGAAAGAATCTGTGCCTTAGCTGGGGGGCAGGTGGCTTATGTTGCGACGATGCAGCCCTTCGGAAAAGATGCGCAGTACCGAATTGCACGGCATTTGAAACTGCGGGAGGGAAAAGGGTTTCTGACAGTGGAGCAGTATACGGATATCGCCAAGCTTCGGGACGCTCTGGGAAATCGTGCGCAAACCCTGCTGATTGAGTGTATGTCAAATTTATGTGCCAATGAAATGTTTGCTCCTGAAGGGGTCGGAGCAAATGCAGGCGAATGGATTGCCGAAGGAATCGATACATTAAGCAGATATTATCAAAATATTGTGATTGTTACCAATGAGGTGTTTTCGGACGGAGTGCAGTATGACAGTGAAACCATGCGGTATCTTGAGCAATTGGGAAAACTGAATCAGTTGTTAGCAAAACGAGCTGACGGTATTGTTGAAGTTTTTTATGGTATTCCGCAGATTTTAAAAGATGAAAATGGTTGGCTGAAACGGGTAACCCAACAAGATTAGACACGATTGGCATCAGTGCCAAGTCAATGCAAAAGAAAACGGAGATTGATATGAGAAAGTTGATGCGCAGCTTTGCAATATGTTTTTCAATGTATTCGCGGATACCGATGCCTCCCACAAAGTGGGAGGAACATAGCATGCGCTATGTGTTTTGTTTTTTTCCGCTGATTGGGTTGGTGATAGGAATATTACAGGCAGGATGGTTTTGGATAGCAGAACACTTTGCCGTTCCGTCACTTTTGTATGCGTCGGTTGCGTCGGTTTTACCGATACTGATTACCGGTGGTATCCATTTGGACGGATACATGGATACTTGCGATGCTCTTTTTTCTTATGGTGATCGGGAAAAAAAGCTGGAAATTATGAAAGACCCCCATACAGGTGCCTTTGCAGTAATCTATTGCGGTGTTTATCTGCTGCTTTCAGCAGGCTTTTATTCCGGACTGTATCAATCGGAATCATGGATTGGAATTGCCGTCGCGGGAATCGGCTATTTGCTCAGCAGGACAATATGCGGTTTAGCGACAGTCTGGATGCCATGTGCCAAAAATTCCGGATTGGCTCATATATTTCAAAGCAACGCAGACCGAAAAACAGCAAAAATCGCTTTAACAATCTGGTTTATGGGATTGATTTGTGTACTGGGATGCTTATCCTTGCGAACGGCACTGTTCGCCATACCGTTGCTTGGACTTGCGGTAATTGCTTTTGTTTCGGTGACAAAAAAACAGTTTGGCGGAATCACCGGAGATTTGGCAGGCTTTTTGCTGGAAATATGCGAGCTGCTTATTTTGGTGGCAGCGATGATATAGAAAGAGTGAAAGTTTGCTAAAAATGCACTGCATTCCTTGCAAACTCCGCTTTTGTACCTTTTCGGCAAATATCACGCTGAAATTGCGGTCTGCATTTCATTTGATCCTTCAGCACCTCGCAGTGACTGCCGAATCAATTCGGCAGCGCACCAATCTTGTATGGCGCGAACGAGAGGTGACAGCTTTTTACAATCCGGTGGATTGTAAAAGGCAATAAACTCGTACAAAAGCTCAGAAGGGAATGGTCATAAAGATGACGATATTAATAACCGGAGGCACTTGCCAAGGAAAACTAACGTATGCGACAGAAACATTTTCCCTTGCACCGAAGGAAATTTTGCCGGCAAGTTCGGAACAGATTACAGAATCAATACGGTGCATTGACGCATTGCACTTGCGTGTGAAAACGCTGTTGGAGACAGAAGACAATCGAGAAGAGGCTCTGGATAGACTTTTTACACTGTGTAAGGATAAGATCGTGATTTGTGATGATATTTTTTGCGGTATTGTACCGTTGGAGCCTGCTCAGAGAGAGTGGCGGGAATATACCGGACGGCTGCTCTGTCTGCTTGCCAAGCAGGCGGATTGTGTGATTCGGATGCAATGCGGGATTGTGCAAATCATCAAAGGAAGCTTGAACGAATTGTAATTTGAGTGAGAACGATGATTGAATTTCAGTTTTAAAACAAGAATGGGACAACGGAAAAAGGAATGGGAGTAAAATGAAAACCATTAGCTTGATTCGGCACGCTAAGACCCAAGGCAACTTGGAACGACGATATATCGGGAGAACGGATGAGCCATTATGCGATGAAGGACGCGCTATGTTGAGACGAATGATAAAAGCATCAGCTTATCCTGCCGGCGGAATTGTCTTTTCCAGTCCCATGAAGCGATGTATTGAAACTGCCAAGCTGATTTATCCGGAATCCGGACTGCATTTGATTGATGGCTTGCAGGAGTGTGATTTCGGGGATTTTGAGGGAAAAACTTATGTGGAGCTTTGTGATAATCCGGCTTATCAGCGTTTTTTGGACAGCGGAGGAAACAGCACAATTCCGAACGGGGAATCGACAGATTGTTATAAGCAACGCTGTTTAGCAGCTTTTGTTAAAGTCTTGCGTTTTATGGAAACGGCGGATACGGAGCAGGCGATGGTGATTTGCCACGGCGGTACGATCATGTCCATTTTGGAAAGCTATCATCAAGAGAAAAAGTCCTTTTATGATTATCAGGTGGAAAATTGCGGCGGATATAGTGGGATTTTTGATGAGAAAAAGCAGTTGTTTGTCTCATTGAAAAGAATATCGGTATTGACTTAGAAAACCTTCAGACATTGACTATCATCAATTACGAAAAGGAGGGCTTGCGAATGATAATGGCTGGAGTCATTGTAATTGCATTTATATTAGATGCGATTTTCGGAGATCCTTATTGCATTCCCCATCCGATTTGTCTGATCGGAAAACTGATTTCCAAGGGAGAACAAGTACTTCGGAAATGCTTTTACGGCTCAGAAAAGAAAGAATTTATCGGCGGAATGCTGCTTAGCATCGGAGTGGTGCTGATCAGCTTTTTGGTGCCGGCTGCTATTTTATGGGGATTTAGCAAGATTCATTGGAGTTTGGCGGTATTGTTACAGATATGGTTTTGCTTTCAGATTTTTGCGGCAAAATCCCTGAAAAAAGAAAGTATGAAAGTTTATACTGCCTTGAAAGCCGGAAATCTTCCCGAAGCACGAAAATATCTTTCCTATATTGTCGGGAGGGATACGACAGCGCTTTCGGAGGAAACGGTTGCAAAGGCCGCGGTGGAAACCGTAGCAGAAAATACTTCAGACGGTGTGATCGCTCCTTTGTTTTTTATGGCAATCGGGGGCGCGCCGTTGGCTTTTGCATATAAGGCGGTAAATACGCTGGATTCCATGATCGGATACAAAAATGAGAAGTATCTTTATTTTGGTCGATTTGCGGCGAAGCTGGATGATATTTGTAACTTTATTCCGGCGCGGATCAGCGGTGTATTAATGATAGCGGCGGCATTTGTAGTGGGCTTTGACGGTAAGTCTGCGGCACGGATTTATCTCCGGGACAGAAGAAAACATGCAAGCCCCAACAGTGCACAAACCGAAAGCGTATGTGCGGGAGCGTTACATATTCAGCTGGCAGGCGATGCTTCCTATTTCGGAAAAGTCTATCATAAACCGACGATTGGTGATGAGATACGTCATACGGAAGCAGAGGATATCCGAAATGCAAACCGTCTGATGTACGGAACTTCGATTATTGGGGTAATACTGTTTTCGGTCTTACGGTTTTCCGTGGGAGTTTTGTTGTTTATTTTGTGTTAACGGAGGGATTTGTTGAAACATGATGACTTACGGTCATGGCGGAGATATTTATTCTTATTCGGGCGACAGAGTTTTGTTGGACTTTTCCTCGAATATTAACCCGCTTGGATTGCCGCCGGCAGTGGAAAAAGCATTTCAGGCTTCCATTGGGGCTTGCACGGTATATCCGGATCCGCATTGCAGAGCTATTTCGGAGAAAATCGGGGAATACGAGAACGTGCCTTCCGAATCAATACTTTGCGGCAACGGCGCAGCCGATTTGATTTATCGAATCGCATACGGTCTGAAACCCAAGAAAGCGCTACTGTTTGCACCGACTTTTTCGGAGTACGAACAGGCTGTCAGGCAGTCGGGCGGAGCAGTATATTATTACGGTTTGCGGGAAGAAAATGAATTTGTACCGGAACACGATTTCCTGCAGATGCTTGACAGCACACAGCCGGATATTGTCTTTCTTTGCAATCCCAATAATCCGACCGGAAAAACGGTTTCGAAAGCGTTTATGACGGAAACGGCGGTCTGGTGTCAGAGTAACAATGCGGTGTTGGTGGTAGATGAATGTTTTCTGGATTTTGTCCGGAACGGAAAATCCCTTTCCATGATAGGAAAAACCGAAAAGAATCCGAATATCATCGTGTTGAAAGCATTTACTAAGTTTTTTGCTATGGCGGGCTTGCGGTTGGGATATTTGATTTGCGGCAGCGCGGCGCTGCGGAAGAAAATATGGGAAGCCGGTCAACCCTGGAGCGTTTCCGGCGTGGCGCAGTTATGCGGCGCCGCAGCATTGAGCGATAAGGCGTACATTGAACAGACGCAAAATCTGATTCCGCGCTTTCGGGAAGATTTACAGACGGAGTTGGAAAAATTGCCGCTGCAGGTATACAGCGGTGCCGCAAATTATATTTTCTTTCGGACAACTGTGCCGCAGTTGGATCAAAAAACGGCGGCACGGGATATTTTGATACGCAATTGCGCGAATTATCACGGGCTATGCGAAGGCTATTACCGTGTGGCGGTAAAGTCTGCGGAAGACAATCGAAAACTGATACAAACGATGCAGGCAATTTTTGCGGAAAGCTGTGCCGATTGTACCGATGCGATATGATTGGAATAAAATGAGGGAGTTGTAGAGATATGTTTGAGTTGGAGAAAATCAAGAAGCAACTGCAGCCGTTAGACGAAACGGCGTGTCAGGCTGCGGCAGAACGCCAAGGACAGCTGTTAAAACCGGAAGGCAGTTTGGGTTTGCTGGAAGATATCAGCATCCAAATGGCGGGCATCACAGGAAAGGTAAAAAACAGTGCGGATAAAAAAATTCTCTTTCTGTTTGGGGCAGATAACGGGGTATATGAAGAAGGAATTGCTTCGGCGCCGCAGGAGTTTACTCATATGCTGATGAGCCATTATGCCGGAACGGCGAAGTGCGGCATCAATGTGATCTGTGAAGCCAACCAGGTTGATTTGATATTGGTGGATATGGGAATTATCGGTACATTTGAGGGACAAAATATAGAAAATCATAAGCTGATGAACGGCACTCATAATTTTGCAAAAGAGCCTGCTATGAGCCGTGAAACCGCATTGAAGGCAATAGAAATCGGATTTGACTATGCCCGATATGCAAAAAATAACGGATATGATATCATCGGCAACGGCGAAGTGGGAATGGGAAACACAACCACAGCAGCAGCCTGCGTGATGGCGGCGCTTAATATATCCGATCCCGAAATTGCAGTAGGTTTGGGCGCGGGACTGACAGAAGATGCTTTTGCAAGAAAAAAGCAGGTTATTGCCGACGCTTTGAAAAAGCATCAGCCAGACCGGGAAGATGTGGTGGATATTCTCAGCAAAGTGGGCGGATTGGATCTTGCGGCGATGACGGGACTGTATATCGGGGCAGCTTATTATAAACTTCCCATCGTGATTGACGGGGTTATTTCAATCGCTGCGGCGCTTCTTGCATATCGTTTTCATCCTTTGACAAAAGAGTATATGTTTGCTTCCCACGTATCGAAAGAGCCGGCTTACCGACTTGCTTCAGAGGAGATGGAACTGCATCCGATGCTTCAGTTGGATATGCGTCTTGGAGAAGGAACGGGGTGTCCGATTGCCATGCGGGTGATTGATACGGCATTGGCGGTGATGCGGGAGATGAACACTTTTTCGGATGTTGCGGCTGATACGGAGTATCGGGAGGAACTGCAGGTTGACAATTCCCGCGGAAATTAAGATGTTTTCTGCGGTGAAATATTGCTTTTTCATGACAATTTGTTATTATGAAACAGGATTTGCAAATCAAATCCGTCGTGGCATAATAAAAAATAAACCTTATTTTTTTTCAATCTGACTATTTTTTATTTGAGTAATATATTGACTTCGCATTTCAAATGTGATATGGTATATTTGTTCAAAGGGTTGCTGATATTTCGGCAAAATCAAAATTGAATAGAAGATTACGGTGTATGCGTAATAGCATACTGAAAAGGGAATGCGGTGAGAATCCGCAACAGTCACGCTGCTGTATGGTGGACGAAAGCCCGATTATGCCACTGAAGTGCAATACTTTGGGAAGGCGGGCGAGTAGGTGGAAGCTAAGTCAGAATATCTGCCGTAATTACAGACGATGTTTATCCTTTCGGCAGAAAAGGATGTCTGAACTTTAGGGGATTCCCTATTGAAAACAAATGTATTTTCTGCCTTTACAGATATTCTGTAAAGGCTTTTTTATACTTGTTTCCGATATTATCCTTTCAGTAAACAGATATCACAGACCGCCTGAGGAGGGCTCGTTTTTTCTGTTCAAACTTTAAGGAGGAGAAAGTAAATGGGTAAAAAGCTATGCGCTTTGGCGGTCGCGCTGACGATTGCAGCATCCTCACTCATCACTGCATGGGCAGGGAATGACAACGCGGCGGCAAGCGAAACACAGGAAAGTACGCTGAATTGGAGCCAGTTTTTAGGAAATGAAGGCTTGCAGGGTGTTTCCGATGCTAAAACGCCTCGTACGGCAGAGGAATTGGAATTAAAATGGAAGGTACAAACCGGTACCGGATGGAATGATGTTCCCGGCTCTCCGATTGTTGTGGGAAATTATGTTTATTGTTATAGTTCTCAATACCTTCGTAAATATGATTTGATTACGGGAAAAGAACTTGCAAAAGCGCAGGTCTTCGGCAAGTCAACTAATCAGTTCATTATCAATCTTTGCTATGGCGATGGCAAAATTTTTGTTCCGCTTAACACCAATAATATGGAAGACGGCACTGAAGTCACGAAATCTCATCTGCGGGTTTTTGACGCAGATACCTTGGAGCAGCTTTATATTACCGAGGATGTTACTTTAGGCGATATGCAAACACCGGTTATGTATCACGATGGTTACGTCATCACCGGTGGATATTTTCGAAACAGCTATTATGCTTGCTTTAGTACGAAAGATGAAGATACCGCCAGTTCTAACGAAGTCAAAAAAGCGGTTTGGTCCGTAAAAACAACGAATACAAAAGGCTTTTGCTGGAACGGTGCTGCGTTTGTCGGCGACTGTGTTTATTTTGCAGAAAACGGGTACAGAGGCTCCAGCACGGTTTGGGTAATTAAATATAAAACCGGAGACATTGTAGATACTTTTAAGATGCCGGATGGCTATGATTCTAAGTCCACCATCGTATACAACGATAAAAACAATCGCTTGTATATCCCCTCTAATAACAGCGACGGCGGCGCCTCCATTCGTTCTTACGAGGTAAATGCAGACGGAACGCTGAATCAGGAAACGGTAAAAGAGTGGAAATCCGGTACGTCTGGCGGCGGTACGCAGTCCACACCGGTGATTTATAACAACCGTCTTTATATTGCAGGAGGCGGCGGTACGATGGGCTCTTCTGAGCCGTTTCATGTGGTCGATGCCGAAACCATGCAAGAAATTTATAAAATCGACGGATTGATGTCCAAAGGTTCTGCGGCTGTCAGCACAGCTTATGCGACCAAGGAAAACGGTAATCAGGTGTATATTTACATGGTACCATATGATTGTACCAAAGAAAACAATTTCTGGATTATTTCGGACAAAGAGGGACAGACAGAACCGGTCTATGAAACAATGACGTTGTCTGATCCGACCATAGACACAAACTATTGCACTCAAACGATTGCAATCGCCTCAAACGGATATCTTGTCTGGTATCAGGATGACAAAAATTTGTATGTTTGCGGCAGAAAAGACTCCGACACAGCTTCTGCGGTAACCGGTGAGGATGTAAACGCTCAAATTGCACGTCAGGCAGATCCTGCCGATTTTGGATATTATAACAAGGTAGAAATTGCTCGGATTGAGGAACGCTACAACGCTTTAAGCGATGCTGAAAAAGAAAAAGTTACGGAATATGATAAGCTGCTGGAAATTAAAAAGGTAATGCAGTTTGACGGCACAAATGCAATCGAACGTTTGAACGCCGGTATTGCCGCTCTGCCGGAGTCTGTGACACTGGAAAACAAGGAAACAGTACAGACCTTGCTGAATGTTTACAATAAATTGTCCGACACCGATAAAGTAGCGGTCATTGATGCCGATAAGCTGATTGCCGCCGACAGTACGATTAAGCGGCTTGAAACAGAGCAGGAAATTGCGGCATTGAAGCAGGAGATAGAAGCGCTGCCGACAGTCGACAAGCTGACCTCCGCGGACGGCGCAAACGTCAAAAAATTGGTGAGCCGTTATCAGGCGTTGAATGAAGAAGATCGGAAAAAGGCAGACGCCTCCGGTGCACTGCTTGCGGCTGAAGCAAGAATTGCCGCTATTGAAAAGCAGATGAGCGATGTTGGAGCACTGATTAAAGAGAAGCTAGAGGGACAGAAAGTAACTCTGGATTCCGCATCAGATATCAAAGCGATTGACAAGGCGATGGAGGGATTGATCTCTTCGGATGTCGCTTTGATTACAGAGGTGGAACAGTATCTGAGCCCGGCAAAGGTCGATCTGGTCAATCTGATGACAGAAAAGCTGGTCGGTCTTACCGTGACCAAAGCAAATTTGAACGAAACCAAAGCTTTGTTGGAGGATATTTCTTATTTTTATCAGGGCATTTTGGAAGCGGATATCAAGTATGTGAAAAATTATGGACAAGTGGCAGTGATTCAAAAAGCGGTAGAAGCTGTTGAAGCGGATATTCCGCAATCAGGGGTAGAATTGCCCTTGGGCATAATCGGAATTCTGATGTTGGCAGGAGCCGTTACAATGGTAACGATCAAACGGCGCACAGCAAGATAAAATTGCTTCAAGCTCAAGCGGGCGGCATTGCCGTCCGCTTGATATAGTTTTATATAGAAGTTCCAATCTTGATAAGAAAGCGGGAAAATTCATCATGAATACAATCGGAAAACGACGTATCAGAATAATTGTCATTTTTACCGTTTTGGGCATTTTGGCATTAAGCGCTTTGCTGCGATTGAAAATAGAGCCTGTTGATTATGGAAAAAATCTGTCTTCACAAGGGCAAAGAGCAGAAGTTAGCGGGAACAATCATAATAGTGAGAGTTCAGAATATGTTGTTTCTTCGTTTTCGGTGAAAGAGGAGGAAAGTCAGCGAAAAGAAAATGTCAGTAATTCGGTTTCCTCTGTGGTGACCTCGCATGGAAAGAGTGAAGCTTCCGCTTCTTCTGCATCGGTTGTTTCAGATGGATTATTATCCGTTTCATCAGAAAAAGTTTCCGCAAAGAAATATTGCACGGTGGAAATTCGATGCGATACGGTGGTGGATACCGGAAAATTAACCAACCAGGCGGTTGCAAAATACATTCCGAAGGATGGTACGATATTGGCTGAAACCAGAGTGGAAATCGCAGACGGCGAAACCGCTTTTGAAGTGCTCAAGCGGGTCACCAGAGAAGAAGGCATTCAGATGGAATTTCGAAGTGATCCGCTTTACAGCGGCGCCTATATTGAGGGAATCAATCATCTTTATGAATTTGACGGAGGCAGTGGTTCCGGATGGATGTATAAGATAAACGCTTGGTTCCCGAACTACGGATGCAGTCAATATAAAATAAAGGACGGGGATAAAATGGTATGGTGTTACACCTGCAATATCGGCAAAGATGTAGGTGACCAATACTATGACACTCATCCGGATGCAAATCCGGAATATTCCTAAACGACAGGAGATCAGTTGATGAAGAGCCAATATATCGGGTTGGGAGAGGATAGTAATTTTGCTTCTTTTCATCCGATCGTAACTTTTGTTTATTTTTGTGTTGTTGTTTTGATATCTATGTTTTCTATGAGTCCGGTGTTTTTGACTCTTACTTTTTTCACCGGGTTTGTTTATTCTGTGATTTTAGGCGGTCGAAAATCCATTCGGTTTAATTTGATTTTTGCTGTTCCTGTACTGTTTCTTACCATGATTATCAATCCGCTTTCCAATCATCGAGGTGTGACAGCATTATTTTATCTCAACGACAATGCAATTACATTGGAGGCAATTCTTTATGGTCTTGCTTCCGCCGCAATGCTGGTCAGCGTTATCATGTGGTTATCTTGTTTTAACAAAATTATGACCTCGGATAAGATTATTTATTTGTTTGGACGAATGATCCCGGTGATTGCCTTATTGCTGTCTATGTGCTTTCGATTTATTCCTTTGCTGAAAGCCCGTTTTCATGCAATACATGAAGGGCAGAAATGTATGGGGCGGCAGTTCCGAAAATGGGAGATAATCAAAAAGGGAAGACTGCTTGCAAAAGAAATTTCGATATTGATTGCGTGGTCTCTGGAGGCTGCCATTGAAACCTCTGATTCTATGGAGGCGCGGGGATACGGTCTGCACGGCCGCACCAGTTTTCATATTTTTAAGTTTGCAAAGCGTGACCGCAATACACTGATTTTGATTGCCGTGTTGTCAGTAATTGTATTCACAGGCTGTTTGTTGGGAGTAAATAATATTTACTACTATCCGGCAATTGAGTATAAAACCTCGTGGCAACTGACGTTGCCGTTCGCGGCAAGCCATTTGCTGTTATTGCTGTTACCGGCAATCATAGATATTAAGGGAGAACAAAGATGGCGGAAATTGAGTTTAGAAATGTGAGCTTTTGCTATCCTGGAATGGAAAGGGCAGCTTTGGACGAAATCAATCTGCAAATTGAGCCTTCTCAGTTTATTGTGTTGTGCGGCAAATCAGGATGCGGAAAAAGCACATTGCTGCGCCAGATGAAAAAAAATCTGATGCCGTTTGGTGATTTCAAAGGCGAGATTCTTTATAACGGGACAGAGATTACAGAACTTGACGATCGCAGGAGCGCACAGGAAATCGGATTCGTTCAGCAAAATCCGGACAATCAGATCGTTACCGACAAGGTTTGGCATGAGTTAGCATTCGGATTGGAAAGCTTAGGGTATCCCAATTCCGTGATTCGACGTAAGGTCGCTGAGATGGCGAGTTTTTTCGGTATTCAAACTTGGTTTCGGAAAAATGTCAACGACTTATCCGGCGGGCAAAAGCAGCTGCTGAATCTTGCCTCCATTATGGCGATGCAGCCAAAGGTGCTGATTTTAGATGAGCCGACTTCGCAGCTTGATCCGATTGCTTCTATGGGATTTTTGGAAACTTTACAACGTATTAACAGGGAGCTGGGAACGACGATAATCATTTCAGAGCATCGTTTGGAGGAGCTTTTTCCGATGGCTGATCAGGCTGCCGTCATGGAGAACG
>CAUHFD010000020.1 GCA_959605275.1 uncultured Eubacteriales bacterium
AATTCTTCCAGTGCATTTTGGACAGTGATCCGGCTTACAGCAAACTGATCACACAGTTGCTTTTCGGTCGGAAGACGATCTCCTTGATTTAGTTTTTGACTTTTAATCATATCTAAAATATATGATTGAACTAGAGAACGTTTTGATTCTACCATTGTGCCCACTTTTATCAGTCCTTTCACGGTGCTGTTCGTACACCAAAACAAATGGGACGGTTTATTAATTATCTTTATTATATAGGATGTTTTGGAAAAAGTAAATATGTTTATAACAAATTTTGTCATATGCATAATTTTGACTCAAAATGATTGTGGAAATAGCATATCATATATAAGACGAATAAGTAAAATTGAAATAAATAAAATAAACAAAAAACCATTTTCTTTTCATTTTTTTTGACCGAAACGTCAAAAAGTGTTGACATATTTAAAAATAGGTGTTATTATTAAGAAAACAAAGCATTAAAAATTTGTAATAATACAAATTATAAAAAACAAGAAAATTGTACTACAAAGTGTCTTAAATAGGGGACAGTGCTTACTGATCATCCGAAAAAACATTTGTCATCATTCCGATTTGGCAAAAGACAGAAATATTTTATTTGAGTAATGGGATAAAGCTGGAGGTGCTGCGTCTATGCGGCGTATTTTATTGGCAACGAAACTGAAGAAAAGAAGACGGCAGACAGTGGCTGTGTTTCTGACTCTATCCATTTTATTTTTACAGGTTATTATGCCGGTTGGGGCAGAACCGACGGATACGGCGCAAAACCAACAATTTTCATCAGGCGATACAAAAATTTCCGGCGAAGAAAGCTATAAAGAATATCAAAGCCGATTGGGCGACCAGGCTGCGGGCACGCAGGAGATTGTTGTTGATTTGATGTCTTATATTGATTCGTCCGGAGAAGTGAAAAAACGCACCGATATTCCCGAACAAACAGGCGAGGTGCTTTTTACCGGAGAAGAGTCTTCTGTGACTTGGAAAATCCAGGTTCCGGAAACGGGACGGTACCAACTCCGCATTACATATTATACAATTGAGGGAAAAGGGAGCGATATCGGGCGCTCTGTGAAAATAGATGGAAAATCTCCTTTCCAGGAATCAGCAGATCTTGCTTTTGGACGAGTGTGGGAAGATGACGGAGAAGTAAAAACCGATTATCAGGGAAACGAAATCCGGCCGAATGCCCGAGAAGTTCATACATGGCAAACAATGCTCGTAAAAGATGCAAGCGGCTACTATAATGATGCTTTTTGGTATTACCTTTCAGCAGGAGAGCACACGTTGACAATGACATCTACCCGGGAACCTATGGTTTTGGGAACGGTTGCATTTGTTCCGCCGCAAACCTTGAAAAGTTATGCGGAATACCAACAACAGTATGCCGGCAAACACAGTGCATTAGCTGATTGTGAAAAAATTCAAGCGGAAAATATGGCATATCGATCCGCAAAAAGTATCTATCCAACTGCAAGCAAATCTTCTGCTGCAATGGAACCTGTCTCTGCGGGTGCGGAAAAATTAAATCTAATTGATGGTTCCAAGTTTAAACTGCCGGAACAATGGATCAGCTGGAATGTAGAGGTTGAACAAGACGGATTTTATCAGATTGCGGTGCGATACCGCCAGTCGGACAGAGACGGAGCTTATTGCAGCCGACGCTTGTTTATAGACGGAGAACAACCTTTTGCAGAGGCGGCTCAGCTGCAATTTAACTATTCCGGTCAATGGGATGTTTGTTGGCTTGGTGACGGAAACAATAATCCTTATCAGTTTTATCTGACTGCCGGCACACATGAATTAAAGCTGCAGGTTACCATCGGAAAAATGGCAGAATTGGTCAGTGAAGTAGGGGATATCCTAACGGAACTGAATACCTGTTATCGCTCTATTTATGTTATTACCGGATCCGAAGCCGATCAATACCGTGATTATCATTTTACTGAATTAATTCCGGATACGCTTAAAGAGATGGAAGCGCTGAATGAACGGTTAAAAACGGTGCTGCGCGCATTGCAGGATGAAATGGGAGAGAAAGGCTCTTTTACCACTGCCTTTGACAATTTAATTTTCGATATTTCTGCCATGGTTGGAAAACCGCGTGATATTGCATCAAAACTGGAAACCTTTAAATCAGACCTTGGCTCTTTAGGAGAATGGCAGCAAGGTGCTATTAATCAGCCGGTGTCGTTTGATTGGATTTGGGTGAAAAGTCCTCAATCGGAATTGCCAAAGGCAAATAAAGGATTTTTCTCAACAGTTGCATATCAATGTATGTTGTTTGCCAATTCTTTTGTAATGGATTATTCCGCTATCGGAAAGATGTCAGCGGATGCCGATGAACATGCGATCAAAGTATGGGTGACTTCCGGACGGGATCAGTCCAAAATTATTCGGCGGATGATCGATCAGGATTTTACTCCTACCAAAAATATAACGGTAGATCTTCAGCTGGTTGCCGCAGGAACGCTGTTGCGTTCTATTCTTGCCGGAAACGGTCCGGATGTTGCCATGCAGCTTCAACCTACCGAACCAATGAATTATGCGTTGCGGGATGCAGTTGTTAATCTTCGGGATTTCTCTGATTATGACGATGTAGTTTCTCGCTTTAATCCAAATGCATTGAAACCTTTTGAATACTTGGGTGAGGTATATGCGCTTCCTGAAACTTTTAGCTATCCGATGATGTTTTACCGGACAGATATTTTTAAGGAAATGGGATGGAGCGTTCCCAAGACATGGGACGATGTGTATGAATTGATTATTCAGCTCAGCGCTTATAATATGGAGTTCGGCTTGCCTTTTAATGCAAGCTCCAGCGGTGCGGCGGCCGGAACCAATACCAGCGTTTATATGATGATGCTGATGCAACGGGATATTGAATTCTATAACGAGGATCGTACGGCGGTTAATACAACCGGAGATGCTGCATTGCAGGCGTTCAATCAATGGCTGTCCTATTATAAAGATTATGGACTGTCTGTGACCTATGATTTTTCAAACCGTTTCCGAAACGGCGAAATGCCGATCGGCATTTCGGATTTTGTCAGTACATATAATCAACTCAGCGTTTTTGCTCCCGAGATTAACGGACAGTGGGAGTTTGTTGAAGTGCCGGGTACTTTAAAAACCGATGGCAGTGTCGATCATACAACCATTGCTGCAGGTACGGGAATATCTATTTTGTCAGCGACAAAGGATAAGAACGCCTGTTGGGAATTTCTGAAGTGGTGGACGGATGCGGATGCACAGGTAAACTACGGTACTGATCTGGAGAGTATCCTGGGAGCCGCGGCTCGATACGCTTCCGCTAACATCGAAGCAGTTGCACGGACTCCGTGGCCGGTTTCGGAATATCGAAATATTATGAAACAGTGGGAGTCAGCGGATTGCTTGCCGCAGGCACCGGGCGGATACATTGTATCGCGTTATATCGGATTTGCAGCACGGGAGGTTATCAATCAATCGGCAAATCCGGGACAGACTATGATCCACTATACGAAATTAATCAATGAAGAACTAGAACGGAAGAAGAAAGAGTTCTTTTTTAACGATTGATCTTTAACCCAAAAGGTTGTACGAATCAGGATAGGAGATAGGCTTTCATGAAGAGAAGGACAAAAACTTCGGCAGCCGAGCGGAAACGGCCGGTTTGGAAGAGATTGTGGGACGGCAGGGTTTCTTATGCTTTTTGCATGCCCTATATGATTTTGTTTTTTTTGTTTACCGTGTTACCGGTACTGATGTCGGTTGTGCTGAGCTTTACTTATTTTAATATGATGCAGTTCCCGACGTTTGTTTTTATGGACAATTATATCCGGTTGTTCATGAATGATGATATTTTTTTGATTGCTCTGCGCAATACGCTGATATTGGCTGTTATTACAGGTCCGGTAGGTTACATACTGTGTTTTGTATTTGCGTGGTTTATTAATGAGCTTTCTCCAAAGGTCAGAGTACTGCTTACCCTTTGCTTTTATGCGCCTTCTATCTCAGGAAATGCTTATTTGATATGGACATTGCTATTCAGCAGCGACCGCTACGGCATGATCAACGGTCTTTTGATGAATTTAGGTATGATCGATTCACCGATTCAGTGGTTTCAGGATACTAAATATATGATGGGCTTGTGTATTGCGGTATTGTTGTGGATGAGTATCGGAACCAGCTTTTTAGTCTTTATCGCAGGCTTTCAGGGAATTGACCGCACGCTTTATGAAGCAGGAATGGTGGACGGTGTCAAAAACCGTATTATGGAACTGTGGTATATTACATTGCCGCAGATGAAACCGCAGCTGATGTTCGGCGCGATTATGAGTATTACTGGTGCGTTTGGTGTCGGTCCGACCATTACCGGATTGGTGGGGTTCCCGAGTACAGATTATGCAGTGCATACGTTGATGCATCATCTGGAAGATTACGGTATGGAACGTTTTGAAATGGGATATGCTTCTACGATAGCCGTATTCCTGTTTATACTGATGTTTGCAACGAACAAATTAGTTGGAAAACTGTTGTCGAAGCTGGGAAAATAATGGCTGCGGCAAGAACAGTATATGAAAGAAAGGCATGTGGTTTTTACATATGAGTAAGCGTTCCGGCGTCCGGTGGAATCGTTCCGTGGGCGGAAATATTTGTGTGTTTGCCTTTATCGGGATATTTGCGTTCCTGATGGTATTGCCGTTGGTATATGCCATCACCAGTTCGCTTAAGCCGCTCAATGAAATGTGGTATTTTCCGCCTCGTTTTTGGGTAGCAAATCCGACGATGAAGAATTATAAGGATCTATTGTATTTGCTCAATGATTCATGGGTTCCTTTTACCAGATACTTGTTTAATACACTTTTTGTTTCTTTAGTGGGAACTTTCGGGCATGTTGTGCTGGCATCCATGTGTGCCTATGTGTTCACAAAACATCAGTTTATCGGCAGAAATTTCATGTTTAACATGGTTGTGCTTTCCTTGATGTTCAGTACGGCAGTTACCGGCATTCCGAGTTATATTATCATGTCGGGGTTACATTTAACCGATACTTATTGGGCGTTGATTTTGCCTGCGTTTTCCTCATCATTGGGACTTTATTTGATGAAGCAGTTTATGTCCTCTAATGTTCCCGATGCGATTATCGAAGCAGCAAGGATTGACGGTTCGGGAGAATTTCGTCTGTTTTGGAGAATTGTTATGCCGATGGTGAAACCTGCTTGGTTGACATTAATCGTGTTTTCTTTTCAGAACCTTTGGAATGCCAGCGGCGGTATTTATATTCAGAGTGAAGACATTAAATCTTTAAGCTATGCGATCAGCCAGATTGTATCAGGCGGTATTGCTCGTGCAGGCGCATCTGCTGCGTCTATTGTGATTATGATGCTGCTGCCGATTTTGGTGTTCTTCTTCACGCAAAGTAATATTGTTGAGACGATGTCATCGTCCGGTATTAAAGAATAGGGAGGCAGAGGCAGGCATGAACATATTTGCGAACAAAATCGCGCGCCGGCTTTTTACTCTCGCGGCGGTGATCTGTACAATCGGTACAGGACTGAGCGTTTCGGCACAGACCACGGAATATTCTTATGTTCCGTATTACTCTTATATTTATGACTATAACGGCTATCAAGTGTCAACACCGCACGCTTATCTGCCCGAAAGCATGATGGATGGGGCGGATATCGGTGCAGGAGCACTAAGCTTTCCTTCCGATATTGAATGTGGAAGAGATGGTTCTCTTTACCTGTCCGATACCGGAAACAACAGAATTTTGAAGCTGGACAGCAACAAGAAACTGCAACAGGTCATTGATAAAATAGAAGCTCCATCCGGAATCAATAGTTTTAAAAGTCCGGAAGGATTGTTTGTCAGCGAAGATTATCTTTATGTTGCAGACACCGGAAATGCCCGAGTGTTAAAGCTGACGCTGGACGGAAAATTTGTACAGGAAATCGGTGCACCACAGACAACTTTGCTCGGGGACGAATTTTTGTATGAACCCAAGGCATTGATCGCCGATTCCATCGGAAATCTTTTCGTGGTGGCAAAAGGGGTTAACATGGGTTTGCTGCGATTTGATGTTAACGGGGATTTTGTTTCCTTTTTTGCCGCACAGGATGCCACTTATTCTTTGATTGATTATCTGTGGAAACCGTTTATGACCGAGGCACAGCTGGAACGTATGGAGGATTTTGTTCCAACCGAATATAACAATGTGGCGATTGATCAGGACGGTTTTTTATACGTAACAACCAATGATTTGGATTTGGAGAAGTTCTTGGCGGCAATGACCAGCCGTGACGGTTCGGCGGCACCGGTAAAGAAAGTAAATCCGATGGGTGATGACGTTCTGGTTCGGAACGGATATTTTGCTCCGGTTGGTGATATTCAGTTTGGCAGAGATGAAAACGGAAATGATGCTATTTCCATTATTGCAGACGTAACAGTGGGCGAAAACGGCATTTATACGATATTGGACACAAGAGAAAACAGATTATTTACTTATTCGGCAAACGGCGAACTTCTTTATGCTTTCAGCGGAAAAGGAAACCAGATCGGGAATACCGATTCTCCGGTGGCAGTTACTTATCAGGGAACCGATTTGCTGGTACTGGATAAGCTTAACGGAAGTTTCACTGTTTTTCAGCAGACAGAATACGGTGCTTTGATTTCCAAGGTGCTGGATATGTATGGAAAGTTCCAGTATGAAGAAAGTGTAGAGGTATGGCAGCAGGTTTTATCGCTTAATGCCAACTTTGATATTGCATATGATGGTATCGGGTCTTCTTATTTGAGCATGGGAAATTATGAGAAGGCAATGGAATATTTCAGTTATTCTAATAATAAAGATGCCTACTCCGACGCATATAAAGAATCCCGTAATCAATTCTTACGGCAGTATATCCTTGTTATTGTATTGATCATCGCTGTTTTATTATTCGGTTTAATTAAACTGCTGCAATGGATCGGAAGAAGGAACCGGGATGAAAAGTATCGGGATAAACGCAGTAAATTCAGCGGCCACTTGCTTTATGGCTTCTATGTATTAACGCATCCTTTTGATGGATTTTACGATTTAAAGCATGAGAAAAGAGGAAGTCTCGGTGCCGCAACCTTCTGGCTGCTGGCGGGTGTATCCGGTGTTGTGCTGAGCAAGGTGTTTACCAGTTATTTGTTTAACACAACCTATAAACAGGATGTTTCCATTCCATGGGAGTATTTGACATTGTTAATACCTCTTGGCTTATGGGTAGCATCCAACTGGTGCATCACTACGTTGGTGGATGGCGAAGGCAGGTTTAGGGATATTTATCTGTTCACCGGATATGCAATGCTGCCGGTTGCACTGCTTTATTTTATTTCGATTCCGGTCAGTTATATGTTGGTGTCAGACGAGGGAATGTATCTGAATCTTTTGCAAAACATTGCTTTGATTTGGTTTGTATTCTTAATTTTCTGCGGCAACACGGTGATTCATCAGTATACCGGTGCAAAGAGCATTCTGGCTATTCTGATTTCTATTTTGGGCATTGCTATCATGATTTTTGTGGCGCTGCTGCTGATTACATCTTATCAGAAATTGGCGTCAGTCGTGATAGATATCGGAAAAGAGCTCAGTTATCGTTGATAGATCGGAAAGAGAGGATTCATATGCCAAATATAATAAAAAAATCCGGCTGTTTCCTGTTGACCGGACTGATGCTGTGTTCTGTATTGGCTGGCTGTGGAAAATCGGATTCCAAAAGCGGAGTAAACGACACTGAAACAACGCTTTCTGCCGCTCAGGAATATATGCCTTTGTCACAGGAAGACAATTGGGATGTTATTGCACAAAATGCCGCTTATACGTTGCTTTTTGATAAGACAAGATGTGCGGTTCGCGTTAAAAACAATGCGGACGGTACGGTATGGGACAGTAATCCCACTGAGGAAGAACTGTCCGGTGTTATTTCTGAGGCGGTACAGGACAGTTACCGCTCTCAAGTGATTCTGGAGTATTATGATAAGCGTGAAAAATCCACGTTGCTTGAATCTTATAAGGACGCTGTGCAGAAAGAGCAAATGGAAGTTTTTTCAGTTGACAGCGGTGTGCGCGTAGTTTATACCATGGGTGAGATTGATAAGCTGGTGCTTCCGGAAGTCATTACTTCTTCTACGATGGCAGACCTGGAAAGCAAATTGGATGCAGAAGCTTACGAACGGGTTATGCGTTTTTATGATAAGATCGTGCTCAATGAACTGACCGAAGATCTTAGACAGGAATATGTAAAAACTTATCCGTTACTGGAAAAAGAACCACTTTACTTACTGCGGAAGGTTCATGAGAATATTCAGGAGGAGTTAAGCGGATATTTCCAGGGAATCGGTTTGACAAAAGATTGGGTTTATGTCGAATACGAAAAAATCGGCATGAGTTATACAGTTGAGGAAGATGTTTTGTTTGAAGTGACCGTTGATTACACTTTGACAGACGAGGGTTTGAAAGCAGAAATGCCGGTTTCGGCGATCAAATATGATACGGCCAAATTTAAGCTTACCACCGCTATGCTGCTGCCTTATTTCGGCAGCGCAGGAGATACAGATCGGGGATATATGCTGATTCCGGATGGATCGGGTGCGTTGGTCGATTTGGCAACATCAAGCGAAAAAACAACAGAGCTTCATTTTTACGGAACAGATTTTTCTACCTATGATTACAGTCAAAACACGGATTACGGTCGTTCGGTTGTATTGCCGGTATACGGCATGCAGAAAAACGGAAACAGCTATCTGGCTGTGGTGGAATCCGGTGCGGAAGTAGCAGTGCTTAATTGCCAGTCGGGCAGCACCGTTTATCCGAGAGATGCCCTTTATCCTGTTTTTACTCTGCGTAGCAGAATGGAGTTAACCAATATGGTTGCCGGGACTTCATCACGGGTGGTATACGGCGATAAAAATTATGATCGTTCATTGACAATTTTGTTCCATCTCATGCCGGAAAAAGACAGCGGTTACGCAGAAATGGCGGCATGGATCAGGGAAAGGATCTTTGCCGGCAGGGAAACGATTTCTTCCGGCGCACCCTTTTACCTTGATACCGTAGGAGCGGTAAAAAGAGAAGAACGTTTCCTTAGCTATAAGGTTGTACGTTCCAGAGCATTGACCACCTTTGAGCAAGCGCAGGATTTGGTAGAAAAACTGTATGAAAAAGGGGTTTCCAATATTCAGCTGCGGTATCATAATTGGCAGGGTGACAGTTATGAGCAAACGGTTGGAAGCAATAATATGCCCGCATCGGTTTTGGGCGGATCCTCCGGATTAGAAAACTTGCAGAAGTCTCTCCGGGAAGGATCACAGATGTATTTAACTTATGACCCGTTGTTGAGAAAACAGCAATCTTTCCGTGGATTACAGTCAGTGCTGTCGGTTAACGGAGAAATTTTACCGTTGTACGGACAATTGTCTTCTACTGAGTTAATTTATTTAAATGTTGAGAATATCAATAAAACTTTTGATAAACTGAAAACTTCTTTGAAAAAGCAAAATTTTTCCGGTGTATCCTTGTCCAGTATCGGCAATACGCTTTACAGCGATGCCAATGACAGCCGGTTCTGCAACCGAAGCCAGATGGCAAATGTGTTGGCTGAGCAGATGGCTTCTTTGGACGAAGGTACAAAGGTGATGGTGGATACCGGGAACAGCTATACACTGCCTTATGCAGACAGTGTCATGAATGTTCCGATGAGTCATTCTAATCGGTATGTAGAGAAAGAAAGCGTACCTTTCCTGCAAATGGTGCTACATGGATATGTTTCCTATACGGGCGAAGCTCTGAACATGTCGGATAATTACGAAACTGCACGATTGCGCTCGATTGAATACGGCGGAGAAGCATTTTATATTATCAATTATGCCTCGCCGTCTTTGCTCAAAAACACCGAATATTCTTCCATGTATTCTTCCTATTACAGCGATTGGATGGATCGAATTGAAAAAGACTGGAAATCACGCGAACAGTTAAGTAAATTACTTCAAGGAAAGAAAATGACCGGTTATTTTTCTCCAGCGGAAGGTGTACACGTTACCGTTTATGAAAACGGTGTATTTACCGTAGTAAATTATAATGATAAACCGGTCACTTATCAGGGAATTACAGTGCCTGCAATGGATTTTGCATGGTCACAGGAGGGGGGACAATAATACAATGAAAAAAAGCGGAAAGAAAAAGTCCCTTTGGAGTTTGCAAAGGCAGAAAAGTGTTTATGGATATTTATTTGTAGCTCCGTTTCTGATTGGTTTGATCTGTATTTTCTCCCCGATGTTAATTAAAACCATACAGTTTAGCTTTTCTAATATTAACATCGGAACAGACGGATACAAAATGGAATTTGTTGGTTGGACTCACTATAATCAAATACTATTTGTTGATCCGTATTACATTCGGCAAATGCTGGAATCTTTGTCCAGCTTGGTAACGGATACCGCAGTTATTCTGATTTATTCTCTCTTTATGGCAACTTTGCTTTCGAGAGAAATTAAGGGCAGAGGAGTAATCCGTGCAATCATGTTTCTGCCGGTTATTATCGCTACCGGAATTATTGACCGTGCCGATAACATCAGCGCACAGGTGCTTAGCTCCAGCGTGTTGTCCTCCGCCGGCGATGCCGCGCAGGGAATGTTTAGTTCCTTTGACATTGAAAGCCTGATCTACTCTTTGCAGCTCGGTGACGGATTTGTAGATTTTATTGTCGGCGTTATCAATAATATGTATAGCATTATCACCCGGTCCGGTGTCCAAATGTTGATTTTTTTGGCGGGACTGCAATCCATTTCACCGGCAATTTATGAATCCGCTACGGTTGAAGGCGCAACCTGGTGGGAGAGCTTTTGGAAAATCACATTTCCGATGATTACACCGATGCTGATTGTCAATACGGTATATACGGTTGTGGATTCTTTTACAGCATACAGCAACACCCTGATGAGCCGGATTTTTTCTACCATTTCAAACGGTTCCTATTCTGTGGCGTCTGCGATGTCGTTGCTTTATTTTATCGTTCTGTCCGTCATCTTGATGATTATTATTTTGGTGATGAACCGAATGGTATTCTATGAAAACCGGTAAAGGAGAAAAGCGCTGATATGGAGAATCGAGCAGCCAATTATTGGCGGAAAAACAGTTTGGCGATCCGCCATAAATCCGGAACAGTATTGCAGAACTTGGTTTGTTATCTGATTTTTATTGCGATCGCGTTCATGATTCTGTTTCCGTTGTTTGAAAAACTTACGGTTGTTTTCCAAAGTCAGGAAGATCTGGTGGATAATACCGTTAAGTACATAGCCAAAGAACCTACTTTTTATACATTGAAAACTGTCATTAAAGCAATGGATTATTGGCCTGCATTGCTGCATTCTCTTTTGCTTTCTCTGGCAGTAGCATTATTGCAGGTGTTTTCCTCCTCCTTTATTTCCTATGGCTTGGCGAGATTCAAATTCGCGGGAAGAGGGTTGATATTTGCTCTGATTGTTTTAACGTTGATTATACCTCCGCAAGTTATACTCAGCTCTATGTATTTGAATTTCCGATATTTTGATTTTCTTGGAATTATCGGATTGATTCGCGGAGACTCTCTGAATTTGATTAATACCGCCTGGCCATTTATGCTGATGGGCATAACAGGGCTTGGTATTAAAAACGGACTTTACATTTATATGCTCAGGCAATTTTATCGTAATCTTCCGGTTGAATTTGAGGAAGCGGCATATATTGACGGAGCCGGCATTATACGTTCGTATTTTACGATTATGCTGCCGAATGCACGGACGATTTTAGTTTCTATTTTTCTTTTCTCATTTTCCTGGCAGTTTACCGATTCGACGATTACTCCCATGTTATTTAATGATTTTTCTACGATACCGGGAATGTTGATGTCGCTGGAAACCTATCAGATGAATCAGTTAGAGCCGGCATTTCGTTCCGCTTTGCTCAGTGCAGGTTCCTTAATGGCAATTCTGCCGTTAATTTTGTTGTTTATCGTCGGTCAAAAATTCTTTGTTCAGGGAATCGAACGAAGCGGAATCGTTGGCTGATGAAAAATGATATCATTGATTGTATTTTGAGGAGGTGTTGTCATATGCAAGAAATCCATTATCCACGAAAAGGTTTAAAACTGAGCGATGTTTACACGCAGGAAACTTTGGATAAACTTTTATCTCAGATTGATCTATGGATGCAAGGTCCCGGCGTGGTCGGCGGGCTTCTGTTACATGGATGTTGGGGAAAAACATCGGTGTTGGATAAAAGATACCAAGGGGAAACCGTTTCGCAATATCATGAATTCCTTACAGCCGCGATGAACTTATATGAGAAAACCGGCAATTTAAAATGGAAACACAGAGCAGATAATTTTGTATCCAACATTTTGTTTCTGCAAGAGCCTGACGGTGGATTTCGTCATGCATCTGCTGAATTTGAGCCTACTTTTGTTTCAGGAAGCAGTTGTCCTATTCATCAATGTAGACCAATTTTGGCGCTGCTGAAATATGCCTCATGGGAGCATGCCGACCTAATGCTGCTTCCAATGATCAGACCGGCAATAGATCGCCATTGGGAGTGGTTCCAGAAAGTCTTTTGGAAGATCGGCAACGGAGGGCATCGCCCTTTCCCTTATGAGGCGGGATGGTGCGGCGTGACGAATCAGGATCTGGTCGTGATTGCGTCATTGTCAGAATACGGCAGAGTATACGGCGATTGGTCCCGATTTGAGGCTTACGGCAAGCCTGCATTAGATGTGTATTTATCTGATGTGTATTACTATAAGGAGATGGGCTTGTTTGAACGGGGCGACGGCAATAATTTTGTAGAGCGTACCCCGTATTACAATATCATTTTATTAATGCTGACCGTAATCTATAACAATACAAAGGACAGCAGAATTCCTGATGTGATAGACAATGTGGTGTCTCATCTTTTTGATGCGGCTTATATTGCTCCGGATGGAATGACACATCTTGCATGGGGTGCCGTAACCGATCCACAGGATAAAAGCAAGGTGCTGGATTGGAAAAAAACGCCAGTTACCTTTGGCGGATATTCTGAGTTGATTCAGAACATGCAGCATTATCTAAGCAAACATCCGAATGAGGAAAAGCAAAATATATTAGATGCTTTAACCGAAACCTTTTGCGGATATATTTTTGCGGACGGAACGTTCCCTACGACCTTGTGGCCGGAAAATCCGATATTATCTCTTGCCTTTACAGTACACGATTCTTATCTATTGCCTTTAATTGAGTATCTGGGTGATTCCATTCGGGACAGCAAGCCGGTTGATGAAATTTGCATCCATAGAAAACTGGGCAATTTTTCGTGGAAGCAAAGAGGAAAGCTTTGGGAAATTGATAAAGATGACGTCAGGGTTTACGGAGGATACACTCCTTATGTTGCAGGAATTACGCATGGACCGGAAGAACCGGCGTTTTGCGGCAGCTACGACGATCTTAATGATTGTGATGTTTTAGAAATAATAGATTATGAATGAATCACAGAGTAAAGAAAGGAAGGTTGATAGTAATGAAAACTACTAAAAGATGTCTTGCATTTTTAAGTGCTGCAATCATGCTGATGACAGCGTTTGCAGGATGTGGCAAGCCCGGGACCTCCAGTTCGTCATCCGGTTCGAATGTTTCTAATGCAAGCGGAGGAGATATTCAGACAGGTGACAACAGTGCGGGAGAGAGTATGGAGAGCACTGATTCAGCAGATAATTCCGGAGAGAACGGAAACAGTATCGGGGGAGGAACCACTTCAACCGGAAAGACTTCGGGCGCCGCAACTTCCTCTAAAAAAACCAGCGGATCAACTTCCAGTCAAACAGTGGGTCAGACAGAAAGGATTGACATGGGCGGTTATGAGTTTGTGCTGGGTACTGCGTACTACGCAAATTACCTTAACAGCGAGGGCGTATTAGATCCGACTAATCCGTTGATGAAAGCGGTTGCTCGCGTCGAAAAGGACTACAACTGTAAAATTAAGTTCTACAAATTTGCAGATGTATCCAGCGCAGGTACTGCTGTCGTTAATGCGGTACTGGCAGGGGATAAAATCTGTGACGTTGCACAAATGCAATTTTCTCGTTGCCGCACTGTTGCATATAGTAATGCTTGCCATGATCTGAAGACGCTGAAGGGCTTGGATTTGACCAGCGGCAATTTTGAACAGGCAATTACAGATGCATTTACCTTTAATAAAAAGGTTTATGCGTGCAATATCGGTGAAAACAGTAACGTACAAGGATTGTTCTATAACGCCGATTTGCTGAAAAAATATGCCCCCGGTTATGACGTTATGAAGATGTATAAAGAGGGCACATGGACCGAAGCAAAATTTGAAGAAATTCTTCGTAAAATTTCAAGTACCAGCGGTCAAAAAGTTACTCCGTTGGTTGGCAACACCGGAGTTATGGCGCTTTCTACTGCGGTGAATGCAGGAGGAACCAGTTATAAGAGCGGAAACAAAGTTACGTTCGGTATCGTTACCGCCGATGGTATAAAAGCACTGAATTATGTAAAACGTCTGTATAACGATCAATTGTGGAAATATCCTGCTGACACCTCATTTGCAACCGGCGGAGCAGTGTTTACGGACGGCGCAGTATGGAATTCCAAATCCTATACCAGTGTTAAAAATCTGGAATTTGTACCGTGGCCGAAAGGCGAACTCAATAAATATGTTGTTCCGGCAGCAGATGGTATCGCGTGGTGTGTTCCAAAGACAGTGAAGAAAAAAGAGTATGTAGGAATTATTTTAAATGCGCTTGCTGAGAGCACGGCAGAGATGAAAAGCAATAGAGTTCGTGAACTTGAGGATAATGGCTGGAGCGCAAACTCCATTGCGGTTTATAATTGGATGCAGAGCAATCATCAGATTGACATGACAACTGGTCCTGATATCAGCGCTTATTCCAAGAAAATTGATGATTCCGTTTTTGTGGCAAATATCCAACCGGCAGCAGCAATGCAGAGTATCAGCGCTGCGGCACAGAAGGTTTTTGATGATTACTATAAACAGTTCATCAGATAGGGCACAAGGACAGCTTACTCCAAATCTTTTACCGGAGGAAATCCGATATTAAAAATAAGGCTGAAATCAGAAAGGAGTTAATCATGTTTAAAACGCAAACACAATTTATGAAACGCGGCATCGCAACATTTTTGTCTGCGGCGCTGACTTTATCCACTTTTGCCACCGCAGTAATCAACGGAGGATTTTTAAAAGCCTCGGCTGCTGACGGCGCGCCGACAAGAGTTTTGGTAGTGGACGATTTTACCGATTCCAATGTAAAATATGCCACTAAAAATGAATCATCAGGAACCAAATTAGAAGTCAAAGACGGTTCTTTGACAATGACCTCTCAAGCACATATGGATGGTTATGGATTTGTATTTTCAGCAACCGATTTGGCTGAAGTGTCAACTGCCGGTTACGAATATTTGGAATTTGATGTGTATACAGACAATCCGAATATTTTTGTGAACAGTATGAATGCATTCGTACAATTTGGCAGAGGCAGTGTTGACCGTTCTCATGATATTCCTAATTTACAGCAATCGGCTGCGAATGCGGTTGGTGCATTAACGAAAGACGCAGTCACCACGATTAAATTGCCGTTAAGTAAATTCCAGAATCGTGCAGCAATGGGAAATGCAGCGGCATTGTCGATTAACCCGGATAAAAATCCGGCAACGAATATCTCTTTTGATAATTATCTTTTTTATGTACGGTATAACGGCACTTACAATCTGGGAAGTGGTACACAATACACGGTTCGAGTGGATCAAGTACGTTTGACTTCCTACTCGGCACCGGCACCGGCAAGCAAAAGTGTTGTTGTGGATGACTTTACGAATGCGGCGGAGAATTACTCTTTGCAGGATCATGGAAATCAGGGAACATTAGCAGTTTCGGATGGCTCCTTAATCATGACAAACAGTGGTTTGGGAAGAAACACCGGCTCTAATTTGGGCTATGGTTTCCACTATAATGCTGTAAATCTGGATAACTTCACTACTACCGGATATGAATATATCGAGTTTGATATTTGGACTGATACAGAGGATCTGTATTTTAAGAGTAGTGATGCGCGTGTCAATTTAGGTGTAGATGACGTGGAGCGAACACATGATATCGGCAATTTAGCGAACACCGCAGCTAACGCAGTGGGAAAACTAAAAGCCAATCAGGTAAATACAGTACGGATTCCGTTGAGTAAATTTACGACACGTAAGGATGACAATGCAAAAACTAAAAATCCGGAGGAGAAAGCAGCTACCGATTTTACCTTTAATCGTTATACCTTTATGGTAGGATATGGCGGTTCAAACATTCTCGGAACAGACGCAAATGCAAAATATACCGTTCGTATTGATGAAGTACGTTTAACTGCTTATGAAAACACCAATCAAATTGCTGTGGATAAAGTGATTGCAGCGATTTCAGCAATCGGTGTTGTAGAAGATCATGATTCCGATGAGTTGGTTATAGCAGCTCGTACGCTTTATGATGAGTTGAATCCGAAAGAGAAGACATTGGTTACCAACTATGCGGAGCTGACTGCAGCGGAAACACTGCTTGGGGCAATACCGTATAAAACCACTGTTTTTGATCCGTTTGATGAAAGCCAAGTTACTTACAAGAGAATGACTGCTGAAGTTACCAATAATGGATTGAACATTCAAAACAATATTATGACCATGACCGGTCCTTCTACGGATGCCCGTCAGGGATATGCTTATGAGGCATATTTCAATACAGCGGTTTCTTCAAAGGATCATGAATATTTGGAATTTGACCTTTGGACAAACAACAGTAATCTTTATGTTAATGCAAATAATGGATTGATTATGCTGGGGACTGATAATTCAGGAAGTTTTAACAGAACGCATCAGTATGACAACATGCAAGGAACAGCTGCCAATAAAATCGGTGCTTTAACAGCCGGAACAAGCGGCGGCGCGCCCGGTACTGATGAACCGGCGGGTGAATGGAATCATATCAAAATTCCGTTATCAAAATTTTCTATACGCGATGGCGGCACGGCTGCTAACGACAGAGATTTCAGTGCATATCGTTTTATGATTAAGTATAATGCTGCTAACAACCTCGGAGACGGCGATTTTCGTGTCAAACTGAAAAATGTAGTTTTGACTTCCTATGAAAAACCGACCACCGAAGAATGGAATCAGCAAAAGGCTCAAGAAGTAGATGCGTTAATTGATGCAATCAAAACGCCGGTTACATTGGAAAGCGAAGCGTCTATTACCGTAGCACGCAGTGCTTATGACGCGTTGAAGTCGGCGCAGAAAGCATTAGTCACCAAATTGGACGCTTTGACTGCGGCGGAAACGACATTAGCGGGACTTAAGAGCGATGCGGCAGTTGCGAATACGATCAATTTGATTAATGATATCGGAACGCCGATTACACTGGAAAGCGGTTCGGTAATTAAGGCGGCACGTGCGGCATATAATGCGTTGACTGCTGCGGAACAGGCAAAGATTACAAACTTTGCAACTTTAACCGAAGCAGAAGCGGCATGGGCAAAATTAGATGCCGAAGCAAACCCGGCTACCAAAACAATCAATATTGATCCGTTTACAGGAGATTATGTTTATACAAAGTTGGATAATAAAGTTTTTTCATATGAAGTCAAAGATGGTGTAGTAACCATGAGCTCGTGGGCAAATGATCATGAGCACGGCTTCTATCTGAAAGGAACCTTGCCCTCTGTTTATAAACTGAACAACTTTGATTACCTGGAATTCGACATCTGGACCACTGACGCGAATATCTATAAAAATGCAAATGACTGTCGCTTCTGGTTGATGGGAGATAATGGTACGACCAATGCTTTGGGATATAACAGCGATGCGGCTGCTACCAAAGAAGCAATCGGCACCTTAGAGGCCGGAAAATGGGTTCATGTTAAATTCCCGTTAGAGTTGATTTATAATCGTGCAGACAAGAACATTAAGGCAAATAATGCCGCTGTGGATGCTTATGTCATTCAGATGACATATAACGGTCAGAATAATCTGGGCGGCTCGGCAGACAACCCGGTTGTTGTCAAATTCAAAAATCTGAATTTGACTTCATACCAAAAGGATGCTTCTTATACTGAAACGGCTAAAACAGACAGCCAGCCGGTGAAAGAAGTTGCAATTGAAGATTTTGACGATCTTGCGTATATGACCTTCGATCAAGCTTTGGAATACTATGCTAAAGATGAATATCTGGAAGTTGTAAACGTTGCGAATGCACACGACACAGGTTTTGATTTTACTATGAACTTCCCGGAAGATGTTAATATCAGTGGCTGCGATTATCTGGAGTTTGATTTCTATACAAACGATGTGGGAGTTGTGACAAGTTCTCTGGATTGTCGTATGTTCCTTGCTTTCTCAGGCGTTATGGATGGGCTGAATGCTAATCAGTTGATGGCATCAAAGATGAAGGAGTTAATGAACAACGTTCATGCAAATCAGTGGACGCATGTTCGGATTCCGCTTTCGGCCTTTACCTATTCTTCTGAGAATACCAGTCATCTGGATATGGATTTAGCTACTCTTTGCAAGATCGGTGTTTTCTTCCGGTTTAACGGCGCAAACAAGCTGGATGGATATACTGCGGATAATCCTGCAGTTGTTCGTTTCAAAAATCTGAAAGCGACTAAATATGAAGGAACCCCTTCCTTTATTTCCTCCAATCAGGAATTTACTGTGACCTTTAAAGCAAACGGCGATACTGTGGCGACAACGAAGGTAAAATACGGACATGGTGCTGAGGCTCCTGCCGCACCGATTCGCAGCGGTTATACCTTTACCGGCTGGGACAGTGATTTCAGTTATGTTACCAAGAGCATGACCGTAACCGCGCAGTATCATGAGGACAGCCAGGCTAATCTGAAGTCAGAAGCGGAGACTGCATTGGCGGCAATTGCCTCCTCAATTACGAACGCTAATATAAAAGCGCAAGCAGCTCTGGTCGCCGAAGCACGTCAAGCAGTTGCTACTCTGATCAATAAGTATCCGTCAGTAAAAACAGCGGATATTGCAGGATATAGTAAATTGGCTGCAGCAGAAAAACAAATTCTTGCACTGACAAAAACAACGGCAGGAGTTGACGGTGAGAAAGATAGTATCTATAAAGAGGAAAACTCCATTGTTCTGAATGATTATACGTCTGCCGCAGGAAACAAAAAGCTGCCGAATGTTACAACAGACGGTAAAGCATATTATGCATGGGATAACGATTTCATCTATGTTTACATCGAATATCCGGAATCTGTTGAACGGATTGAAGCACGGATTGATACCGATCCCGCACTCAACAAGGGTGATTATCGCGGTGTATATGCGACATATAACAAGTCACAAAGCGATTCCATTATTCGCCGCAATACCGACGGAACCTTGTATTGCAGTTCAGACTATGGCACGGCAGTAAACATTGCCACATTAAACAAGAACGGCAAAAAGACACTAGAATTTGCATGGCCGCGTGCATGGACATCCGGTGCTTCAATCGAAGATCATTTCGGACTTTCCGTTTATGCTACACGGGCGGATCAAAGGGCATATACTGTTTCTGCTTATTATGATTGGGATAATTACAAAACCATCCACTATTATTACACCATGTCACGGGCAGAGTTGATCGCGCAAGCAGAAAAATTGATCAATGCAATCGGTGAAGTGACAGAAGAAAACTGGAGTGACAAGGATACAGCCATTGAGGCTGCACGCACACTGATTGATAATGCAAAGACATCTTACAGTGATTTTTCTACCGATCAAGTTTCTAATTATATTAAATTGCGTGAAGCGGAACATAAGTTTAATTACTATTTTGCCGGCGGAGAGGGCACTGCACCGTCTATGCCTCCGTTAGAGGAAATAGATTTGATGGTCAGCACCGAATCCGAAGATATTGACATCAATCTTTTAAGTAAGGTTATTCAGGTCAGCCGTAAAATGACAGTAGCCGAGTTCCTGAGTTTGCTTGAATATGATCAGGGCACACCGACTGTTATTAATCGTGACGGGCGGGTATTAAAAGGAACCTCTTATGTTCATGATGATTTAAGAATGTTGTTAACAGTAGACGGCGTCGGACAGGCAACTTTTGCGATTCTGTATCTTGGCGATGAAGAAATCACAGAGCCGGATGAACTGGAACCTCTGCCGGATGACAACAATTCGGGCGGAAACTCCGGCAATACAGATAATCCGGGCGGTATCACCGATACCGGTGTACAATCTTTGGCTTTGCTTTCTGTTATTGTGATGATGGGATCTGCAGTAGTTGTTACGGTTCTGCGCAAAAAAAGATCGAAATAAGTACTTTGACTTGCATGCGAGCCGTCATTACGACGGCTTGCCTAAGTCTGAATGAAAATTTTCAAAGTGAACAGACTGACCGTAAGGAAGAAAGGAATGGTCGAGCACAGCATGAAAAAAAGTAAAATAGCGGCTTGGGTATTAACCTTTGCCTTGTTACTGACAGCTGCGACCGGCTGTAAAGGGAACGAAACCGGATCGTCCAGTACCAGATCGTTGGTTTCCGGGGAAGAGACTTCAGATTCTGCATTGTCTGGCTCAGACGGAGAGGATGTTTTGTCCGGAACAGAATCCGGATTGGATACATCGGATCTGTCTGGCTCTAACGGAACCTCCGGAACAGGTACTGCATCGGGAACAGGATCTCGAGGCAATTCAGCCGGAAACAGCGGCAATTCAACAGCCGATACGTCGTCAAGCGGAGGAGGCAGTAACATGAGTCCATCCGGAGATACTACATATAAAGTGAACGTTTCCGGCTTATCGAAAAAGACGGTTTATATTGTAGAGCGGGCTGTGATTACCAATCCTCCAAAGGGAATCATGGAGCATGATGTTGCCCGTTTGATTTGCAGCTTGCAAGGATTAATCAATCGAGATATGACAAAAAATCAGATCGCTTTGTATATCCAGTATGATGACACCGATACTTTCTGGTACAATCAGATGGCGGCTTCAGGCGGTGTACTAAACGGATATAGTAAAGTGACGATCTCCAGTTTTACAAAATTTTTGGATACATTTAAAACTCAGCTTCAAAGCTGCGGTATGATACTCTGGGACCCGAATGTTCCTGCTACGGCGAACGTAGCAGCAACGATTTGCGGTTTGGACGGATATTTGCCGGTTAAATATGATACCGATGACAGCAGTTTAATGACAAAGCTGGAAGACTTAGGTGTAAAAAGTAAGCTGAGTCTGAAAGGAAAATTCACCGGAAAAGGTGTTATTTCGGGAACAAAAATTGCCAGTACCGGTTCCACTAAATGCGACGCATATCTTTGGGCAATGGATAAATATATGAACAGGACTTCCAAGAAGATGATCGCGTATATGCCGGATGGAGCCGGTTGTGTAACCACCAACCCGATTTATTCGGATTCTGATGCAAAGAGCGCTTTCGGAAATAACATTTATGACCATGATTATCTGATTGCGAACGCCTGCTTCTTCTTTGATTTATCTCCGGTTGGCACAGAAGTGCCCTGCGACGATAAATCACAGCAGGTTGGTACGGATTTGAAAACTTTGCGTAAAATCCTGCAAAAGCAGTATGATCGCAATGGCGGAAAATTTTCTCAGGTAATCGGATTCCCGCCGTGGTGGATTAAATATACAACACATAATAACTGGGGTTCTTTGGCGGCAACAACGGTTGAATGGATGTTTACTGATATTGCAACGCAGTATAACCTTGCAAAAGAAGCGGATGCGGCGCAGCCTTGTTGTATGACAAATGCCTCTGTTTATCAGCATGTCTCTTTAAAGAGCAGCTATAAGAATACAAATAAAAAGACTACTGTAACCGAAAAATTTGATTCTAATACCGTTTATCTGCTGTATTACATGGGAGATTATGATTCTTCTGCATGGCTGAAAAAGTGGGTGCCGACATTGTGGGCAGATTCCGGCAAAGGGAAAATGCCGATGATGTGGTCGTTTAACCCGAATCTGTCGGATCGCTTGCCGGTGGCGTTTAACTATGTTTATTCCAATATGGACAGCATGGATTACTTTGTTTCGGGAGACAGCGGTCCCGGATATATTATACCCGGCGGCTTGTATCAGTCAATGTGTCCGCATCGTCCGAATCCGGACGGTGCGAATGCGTGGGTTACTTACAGCAAACCGTATATGACCAAATTTGATATGGACATTGTCGGATTTATCATTAACGGCAACTATAAGATGAATACGA